>JALYLO010000076.1 GCA_030774175.1 Actinomycetota bacterium | reverse complement strand
CTCTGGGGGAACGCCACGGTCAGCACCTCGCAGGGGGCGCGGCGCAGCACGTAGTCGACCGTGGGCGAGAAAAAGCGCGACTGGCGCCGCCAGCGGGGGGTCGAGCCGAGGACGATCAGGTCCGCGTCCACTTCGATCGCGCGCTCCACGATCGCACTGCCGATCGCCCGGGCGCGCACGACCGTCCCCTCGACCACGACGTCGTGTTCTGCACCGAGGATCTTCGCTTCCGCCAGCGATGCCTCCGCCCGCTCCTCCTCGTCGTGCATTGGCGCGTCGAGCGCGCTCTCTAGCGGTACGCGGATCACGTGGAGCGCCTGCACCTCGGACCCGTGCTCGCTCGCCAGTTTCACCGCCGTTGCGAGCATCTCCTCGCCAATGAGCCCGATCTTCATCGGCACGAGGATGCGGTGGAAGTCGACCGGCGGCTCGGCCGGCCGTTCGTCCGGCGCCCGCACACGCTCCATCAGGCCTTCGCCGTGCGCGAGCCGGACAGCGACGAAGACGACGAGGCCGACGGCGAGCCAGGCAGGCCCGGCGTACCGAGCCGCCGGATGCGTCGCGAGGGCGACGATCCAGATCGCGAAAGTGGCGACCGACCCGACGATCGCCGGGAGTGGGATGTCGACGCCGCCGATCTGCACGTTGAACGGGGCGCGGTACGGACGCGGCAGGTCGGGCTCGTCGATGCGCAGCTTGATCACGGCGAGCTGCGCGGCGGTAAACGCGAGCAGCACCCCGAACGAGAAGAGGCTCGCGAGGAACGTGACGTCGTGCTTGATGAACGATGTGGCGATCACGATGGCGGAGGAGATTCCCGCGGCGGCGATGATCGCCTGGGGAGAGACGTGCGCGCGGCGGCTCAGCCGTCCGAAGCTTCGTGGCAGCTGCCCGTGCTCGCCGAGCGAGTAGGCGAGCCGCGAGAAGCCGGAGATCGACGTGGTCACCGCGGCGAGGAGGATGAGCGCGCCCGTGACGCCGACGTAGAACCGCAGCGCATCCCCGAGCCCGTGCGGGAGCTCGGTGCGGATTCGTTGGGCCACGCCAAGCAGCGGTGACCTGATCCAGCGCGTGCCGAGCTGGGTGTTCGGGCCCGGGAACGCGGAGATCGCGACCACGGCGATCGCGACATACATCGTCACCACGGTCGCGATGCCGCCGAAGAGGGAACGCGGCAGGTCGACGCCGGGGCGCCTCGCCTCCTCGGCGAGGTTCGCGACGGTCTCGAGCCCGGTGAAGGCGAGCATCGCGAGCGGCAGCGAGAACGCGATCGCGTGCCAGCTCGGGTGCGTGCCGAGTGACATCCCGCGCGTCAGCGCGTGCGGGGAAAAGACGAGCGCGAAGCCGAGCAGGACCAGCAGGAGCTGCGTCAGCAGATCCAGCGCCGGGACGATGATCCCCAGGCCGTACAGCGAGGGGCGCCGCATGAGCCGCACCGCCGCGACGAGCCCGATCACGCACACCCCCACGACGACGTCCCAGGGGTTGCGGTCGAGTGCCGGCACCTGAAGCGCCCCGGCGAGGTAGTGCGGCAGGAAGAGCGCCGAGAGCGCGATCACGATCAGGTAGTCGAGGAAGAGCGCCCAGCCCGTCATGAAGCCGGCAACGTCGTTGAGGGCGCGGCGCACGAACGTGGCGGCGCCGCCGGTCTCGGGGAGCGCGGCCGTGCCCTCGGCGTAGGAGAAGGACACGATCAGGAAGAGGAGGCCGACCGCGAGGAGCACGAGCGGCGTGAACCCGAGTGCATGCGCGGCGAGCACTCCCAGCGCGAAGTAGATCGACGAGGCGATCTCGCCGTAGGCGACCGAGAAGAGCGCACGCGCGTCGAGCTCACGCTTCAGGCCTGGGAGCTTGCGGGCCATTTTCTAAGGACGCCTCCGCAGCATCAGCAGCCGGCCCACACCCGCGGCGACGAAGAGCGCGCCGAGGATCACGCCGACGCCGAAGCCGTGCCGGAGCGTGAACGAGAGCATGCCGAGCCCGAGCAGAATCATCACGAACGCCATGCCTGCAACGAGGTTCCGGTACATGCTCACGCTCCTGGCCCCAGCGAGCTCATGCTGCCTTCCTCCCGGCCGCCACCATCACGCGGCACGGCGCGTGCTTGAGGACGTAGTCGACGGTGTGGCCGAAGATTGCCCGATGGGCGCCGCGGGGCGCCCCGAGCACCACGATCTCGGCGTCTCGCAGTTCTGCCTCGTCGACGATCGCGCGCCCCGCCTCGCGCGCGCGCACCACCCGCTCGACAGCGCGCACGCCGTACGGCTCGACGATCGCCCGCGCCGCATCGAGCAGCTCGTGGGCCTCGTCGAGCTGCTCCGAAAGGTCCGCGTCGACCGGCAGCTCGAGCGGTACGACGATCACGCGCAGCAGCACGATCCGGCCCGCGCGCTCGGTCGCGAGACGCGCGGCGACCTCCACGGCCTCACGTGACTCGTCGCCGGCGACGATCGGCACGAGGATCGTTCGATACTCGAGCGCAATCGCCGGGCCGAGCGGCACCGGCGAGCGGGTGGTCGCCCGCAGCGGCAGGTTCAACCGGCGCCGGTAGACCAGGTAGAAGGCGAAGCCCGCCAGGAGCCACGCGAGGCCTGCGTAGCGCGTCGGGGCGTCCTGCACGACCACGACGAGCCAGGCGGCGCCGGTGCCGAGGCCGCCGACGATCGCGAAGAGCGGCCACTCGACCCCTCGAATGCGCAGGTTCGGGCGGGCCTGCCATTCGAGCTCGGCGTCGCGGAAGCGGACGCGCAGCGCGACCACGGATGCGTGCGCGATCGTGAACGAGAGCATGGCGCCGAACGCGTACATGCGCCCGAGAAAATCGACCTGCCCCGAGAGCACGAAGATCGAAGAGCCGACGCCGGCAAACACGACGAGCGCAAGCCACGGCGTCTTCAGCTTCGGATGCAGGCGACGGAACGCCGCCGGGAGCTGCCGGTAGCTCGCCATCGAATAGGTGATCCGCGAGGCGCCGATGACGCCGGCGTTGGTCGCGATGAACAGGATCGTCGCGGCGAGGATCCCGACATAGACCTTGAGGATCGCGAGGACCACACCGTGGAGACCGAGGTTCTCGACGAGGCCCAGCACCGGATCGTTCTTGAACCCGTGAGGCGGGTTCCCGCCGAGCTGCGTCACGTAGTGCGTCCCCTGGTGGATGACGGGCATCGCCGAGAGGGCGATCCAGGGCAGCGTGAAGTAGATCGCGAAGACCGCGATCGCAACCCACGAGATCGAGCGCGGAATCGAGCGCACGGGGTCGCGCGCCTCTTCGGCGAGGTTCGACACGGTCTCGATCCCGGTGTAGGCGATCATCCCGACCGGGATCGCGAGCAGGAACGCGCTCCAGCCGGGCGCCACTCCGAGGTGCACGTTGCGGATCAGGATGTGCGGGCTGAAGATCAGGAAGAAGCCGAGCGCGACGAGCAGCAGCTGCGTCGCGAAGTCGATCACGGCGAGCAGGATGTTGAGCCGCGCCGCCTCCCTCACGCCGACGATGTTGAGGCCGACGAGCAGCCACGTCAGGCCGATCCCGACGATGATGTCCCACGGGTTCGTCTTCAGCGGTGCCCAGAAGATCGATAGGTAGTGCGGGACGAAGATCACCGAGATGGCGATCGTGATCACGTAGTTCAGCATCTGAGCCCACGCCGCGCCGAACGAGACGAGCTCGTTGAACGCATGGCGCGAGAAGCTCGCGGACCCGCCCGCTTCCGGGTAGCGCACCGTCCCCTCGGCGTAGGTCGCCGCCGTCGCGGCAAAGATCAGACCGCTGATGATGAAGACGACCGGCGTCAGGCCGAGCGCGATACCGGCGACGAGCCCCAGGGCGTAGTAGATCGACGAGCCGACGTTGCCGTACGCGGTTGCGAAGAGCGCGGGCGCGCCCAGGACGCGCTCGAGGCCGGAACTCTGTCGCCGCCGGGGCACCGGCGGGATGCTACGCCGAGGCCGGGTCGTCCCGGTGCGGCACGCTCGAGAGGATCACGTGCGGCTCGAAGAGCAGGCAGCGCTTGATCGCGATCGCGCGCCGGCCGCGCAGCCGCTTCAGGCCGGGCTGGATTCGCTCGGGCAGCACGACGTTGACGGCGGCCGTCGGGTCGGCCGTGAGCCGGCGCACGTAGTCGAGCATCGCGTCGCCGAGTCGCCCCTGCTGGGGCGCGTCGTCCACGAGGATGCCGAGCTCGGACTCCTCCCACGTCCGCTCGCCGAAGTGCACCGCACGCAGCTCGTCCACCCCGCCGAGCTGCTGGGCGTAGGCGACCGCCCGACGCGTCGCCTCGTCGGGCTCGCCGGCGATCACGCGCACGATCAGGCGGTCCGGGACGCGCCCCTCGGGGCGGCGCTCCGACGTGACCGCGGGAACGTCCGCGACGACGACGCCCGGCTCGACGAGCAGCCGCAGCTTCAACCGGAACTGCGCCCGCTGCGCCGCGGCGAGCAGCGATCGCTTGCGGAACTGCTCCGGCAACACGACGGTGACGATCCCGTCCGCCTCGTCTCGCAGGCGCGCGATCTCTTCGAGCACCGCCTTCGTCACGTCGGTGCCCGCCGGGCGCACGTCGAGCTTCGACTCGCCGCCCGTGAAGTCGAACCACCGCGCGTGGATGCCGGTGTCCGTGTTCGGGCCCGCCACGTGCAGCGCGACGAACTCG
>JALYLO010000075.1 GCA_030774175.1 Actinomycetota bacterium | reverse complement strand
ATCTTCCTGACGAAGTTCGCCACCAAGGTGACGATCGTCCACCGCCGCGACGAGTTCCGGGCATCGAACATCATGCTCGACCGCGCGCGCGCGAACGAGAAGATCGAGTGGATGACCAACTCGGTGGTCGACGAGGTGCTCGGCGACCCGAAGATGACAGGCGTTCGCCTCCGCGACACGCAGACCGACGAGACATCGGAGCTGTCGGCGGAAGGCCTCTTCGTCGCAGTCGGGCACGATCCGAACACGAAGCTGTTTCTCGACTGGCTCGACCACGACGACGCGGGTTACCTGGTGACGAAGCCCGGCTCGACCGAGACGAACATCCCGGGCGTCTTCGCCGTCGGCGACGTGCAGGACCACGTCTACCGCCAGGCTGTGACCGCCGCGGGCTCCGGCAGCATGGGCGCACTCGACGCGGAGCGCTTCCTCGCCGCGCGCGAAGGCCACCTGATGGCGGCCGAGACAGCTCCCCGGAGCTAGCCCGAAGCTAGCCGACCGCGCCGGTACGCTCGTCGCGTGGCCGAATGGATCGACCTGCTCGATCCGAGCGAGGAAGAGCTGCGCAAGCACCTGCCGGCGGACGTCCAGGAATCGGCGCTTGCGTTGCTCCTGGCGCCGGCTGAGCGCGGGCACGAGCCACGTCCGACCCTGCAAGGCCACGGGCGCTACGTCTTCGGGATCTTTCTGGTCGCGGTCGCGGTGCGCGCCGAGAACCGCGTCTATTACCAGGAGATCGACGTGCTGGTAACCAGCGAGCGCCTCATCACGGTGTCGAAGGCGCCGCCCGGGGAGAAGCCTTTCGATCCCAGGCCGGCCAAAGATGCCTGCAATCCGAGCGACAGCCCGGGAATGATGTTCTACCGGCTTGTCGACGACCTCGCCGAGCGCTATCTCGACCTCATCGACGAGGTCGACGAGGAGATCGACGAGCTCGAAGACGGTGTCGAGACCGCGACTGCCGAATACACTCGGGAACGGATCTCCTCGCTCCGGCACGACCTGCTCCACATCCGCCGGACGCTGGCGCCGACTCGCGACGCGATCCGGCGGGTCGTGGACAACGTCGTCGAGGTCGAGGAGGGAGGCGAGGTGTTCACGCACGACGTGGAGGTGGCGTTCAACAGCGCCTACGACAAGCTGCTACGGGCGTTCGACGGGCTCGAGCTCTCACGCGACCTGATCGCCAGCGTCCGTGATTACCTGCAGGCGAAGATCGCCAACGACCAGAACGACGTCATGAAGAAGCTCACGGTGATCGCGTCGCTGCTGCTGGTCCCCACCTTCATCGTCGGGAACTACGGGCAGAACTTCCAGCATCACTTCCCCGAGATCCACTGGCAATTCGGCTACGCCTTCGCGTGGGGGCTGATCGTCGTAACGACGGCCGTGCAGCTCTGGTTCTTCAGACGTAGCCGCTGGATCTAATCTGGAACGGTGCCCCACTACATCTGCCCCAAGTGCAAGCAGCGATCCGTCGACCTCGACGCCCGCGAGGGCTTCTCGAGGGAGGCGCCTGCCTGCCGGCGCTGCGGCTTCGGATTTCTGTTCGAGCTCATGGACGACTATTACCCGGGGCCGAACACCGGCTTCGTCGTCTGTGATCAGAAGGGCCGCGTGCTCGCGACGGGCAAGGGCGTCTTCGAGCTCACCGGCTACCGGGAGGAGGACCTGCTCGGCCGCGAGGTCACGGAGATCGTCGAGGCCGAGCCGAACCCGGTCGGCGTCGCGCTCGAATGGGGCGTGCGCCGGCTCGGCGAGCGTGTCGGCCTGAAGACCCGCTCCGGGTTGCAGAAGCGCGCCGTCGTCGACCTCTTCCCCGCGCTCGACGACGACGGGGGATTGCTTGTTGCCCTGTCACCCGGCTAAGAGGCTTGGTGTGGAATAGGCGTGCCCTCAGGGAGGGTCTATTTCACATCAAGCCTCTAAAAGCCGCACAGCTCGTCTCACACCGAGAGTCGCACACCCCGAGACGTCGACGATGGTCTCGTCGCCGCTCTCGTCGTCGATGCTGATCACAATCTGACTTCGCTCCGTACGGAGGAGAGCGAGCAGACCGATCGGGAACACCACCACCGCGGCCACGATCGTCCAGACTGGACGCCGCGTCCGTGAGAGCACGAGGAGCGCCGGGTCGCTTCTCTCCAACTGATAGCCCTCTGCGAGGAGCGTCGGTACTACTGTCCGCATCGCCGCGCCGACGACGGCCTTCGCGCTTACGGGCGTCCAGATCCGGGTCGCGAAAGGGAGATTGCCAGGCCAGAACGGACGTCGCGACCCCTCGACCGGCGTCGGCTCGCGCGCCGACGTCGGCAGGTCTGCTGCGAGAGCGTTCAGTTCGTCGATTGTCACTGCTCGATAAGCCCGCTCTACACGCGCGGAGAACTCCTCCAGCGTGAGCCTGCCCGAGGCGAGATGAGTGCCGAGTGACCGTGCCATCTGCTCCCGCTCGGCATCGGAGGCGCGAACAGCCACAGTCCCGGCCGGAGGTTCCTGCACGGCCTCGAGTATTACGCCGAGCTGACCCGGCTCGCCGGACACAGATCGGACAGGACACACTGCTCGCACAGCGGGCGACGCGCGATGCAGACACGGCGACCGTGCCAGATGAGCAGGTGCGGGAACAGGCGCCAGTACTCGCGCGGCACCAGCTTCATCAGGTCGCGCTCGATCTTCACCGGATCCTCTTGCCTCGTCAATCCCAGCCGCTGCGCGAGCCGGCGCACGTGCGTGTCGACGACGATGCCCTGCGGGTTGCCGAGCTCGCCGGCCACGACGTTTGCCGTCTTGCGCGCGACCCCGGGTAGGCGGACGAGCTCGTCGACGTTTCGCGGGACGACACCGTCGAACTCCTCGAGCAGTTTCTGCATCGTGCCGCGGATCGCCCTCGCCTTCTGCCGGAAGAACCCGGTGGCGTAGATGTCGCGCTCGAGCTCCTCCTGCGGCACGGCGAGGTAGTCCTCGGGCCGGCGGTACTTCTCGAAGAGTCTCTGTGTAACGCGGTTGACGTTCACGTCTGTCGTCTGTGCGGAGAGCATCACGGACACGAGTAGCTCGAGCTCGTTGCGATAGCGCAGCGCGATCGTCGCGTCGGGGTATTCGGCCGCGAGCCGCTCGATGATCGCGCCGATGCGCTGCTTCTTCGGGCCGACGCGCTTGCGCGCTTCCTTGACGAACGAGCGCGGCATCGCGGGGACGCTACAGCCAAGCGTCCCCGCGATTCGCGTTCGCGCTGTCTAGGTGAGCGGCTTGCCCGTCTCGAGCAGGGTCTTGAGGCCGCTCAGCACCCGCATCCAGCCGACTCCGACGACGCTTGCTGCCGTCTTGGGCGCGCCTTCGAGTTGGTCGTGGACGACCGTGAGCAGCGAGGAGCCGCCCTCTTGCCGCTCGATCTCCCAGGAGACGCGGCTGGGCTCCTCGGCGGCGAGCTCCGGGTCGTACGTCGACTGCCATGTGTGCACGAGCCGCCGCGGCGGGTCGTACTCGAGGACCGTGTCCTCGCCCCATGACTCGCCGTCCGGCGCCGTCGCCAGACGCTTCTGCGGCGTCGTCTCGATGTGCGCGCCGTAGAAGTACTTCTCC
>JALYLO010000074.1 GCA_030774175.1 Actinomycetota bacterium | reverse complement strand
CAGGGCGATGTAGACGTGCGACGGGCCGAGGTCGTACCAGTCCACCGGCAGCTCGGACTGAACGCCGAGCACCGCGAGCAGCTCGTCGGCGCGCTCGTACGACCGCCAGGTTGGTACGGGCTGGGTCATCCAGCCGAAGCTGATGCGCGCACCCTCGCGCTCGAGCCGCACGGGCACGGTCCCGGCACCCATCTCCAGCCGGATCTCCGTGAGCTGCAGCGGCTGCCCGAGCACGAACGCCGAGCCGAGCGTCGGGTGCCCCGCGAAGGGAAGCTCCGAGACCGGCGTGAAGATGCGAATCCGCGCGTGCCCGTCGGCCTCGGCCGGCAGCACGAACACGGTCTCGGAGAATGCCATCTCGCGCGCGAGAGCCTGCATCGTCGCGTCGTCGACCTCGCGCCCGTCGGTGAAGACCGCGAGCTGGTTGCCGGTCAGCGGCTTGTCGGTGAAGACGTCGATGACGACGTAGCGGAGCGTCACCGCGGCACGACGAGCCGGACCCGGTTCCAGCGCGCGATCTCGCAGCCGTTGACCAGGCGCAGATGCGCGTCAACGCGGCGACCCCGGACACGGCCCACGACGTGCGCCTCGTCGGGACCGCCGTAGATCTCGGTGCAGGCTGTCCCGGGCGGTGTCGGCGCAAACGCGGCGGCGCCGAGACGCTGCAGAAGGCTGCACGCTCGCAAAGGATGCGGCACGGTGCCGCGGGCCGGAGCACACGAGAGCGTGTCGCGGTGCGACTCCGCCGCCTGCCGTCCCTCGGGCCACACGGTGATCCCCAACCGCGTCGGGCCTGGAGCCGCCGAGGATGCCGAGGCGAACAGCGTCAGCGAGCCGAGCGCCACCGTCACGCGAACCCCCACATGCACGCTTCCCATCCTCGCACGAGGCTCACCGAGTCCGCCTCGCACGTCTGACCGCCGCCGCCTCCCGGCCGGCGGAGCCGGCCTCCGGCGGCGGCTCGCCCCGCTGGCCGCGCTCTGTCGGACGCCCCGTGCGACTAGCACTGTGACGTCCTCCGCCGCTTGCCAGCGGGACGTCAGGAACGCGAGAGGACAGATCTCGGCGGACTACACTGGCGCCGTGGCTTCCGAGCGGCAGATCAGCGTCGGCAACGTGAAGGTCGGCGGCGGCGCGCCGGTCGTCGTGCAGTCGATGACGCTGACGAAGACGCACGACGTCGAGGAAACGACGGCGCAGATCGCCGCGCTTGCTTCGGCGGGCTGCGAGATCGCACGCGTCGCCGTGCCGAAGAACGAAGACGCGGCGGCGCTGCCGAAGATCGTTCGGCTCTCGCCGATCCCCGTGATCGCGGACATTCATTTCAACGCATCGCTCGCGCTCAAGGCCATCGACGCGGGCGTCGCCGCTGTTCGAATCAACCCCGGCAACATCGGCGGCCCGGACAAGGTCGAGGAGGTCGTCTACGCGGCGAAGGCAAAGGGCATCCCGATGCGGATCGGCGCGAACGCAGGCTCGCTGCCCGAACACCTGCAGGAATTGGCGCGCAGCGACACCGCCGAGGCGCTGGTCGTCGAAGCGCTGGAGCAGGTGGAGCTGCTCGAGAGACTCGACTTCCACGACTTCAAGATCAGTGTCAAGGCGTCGCACGTGCCGACGATGATCCGCGCGTACCGGATGCTCGCCGCGAAAGTCCCGTACCCGCTGCATCTGGGGGTGACCGAGGCCGGCACGCCGTTTTCCGGCTCGATCAAGAGCGCCGTGGGCATGGGCGCCCTGCTGATGGACGGGATCGGCGACACGATTCGCGTCTCCCTGACGGCCGACCCGGTGAAGGAAGTCGAGGTCGCGTGGGAGATCCTGAAGGCGCTCGGCCTTCGGGAGCGCGGCCCTGTGATGATCGCCTGCCCGTCATGCGGGCGCGACAACGTCGGCGTCGAGAATCTCGCGCGCGTCGTCGAAGAACGCCTTAGGGCGTACCCGCAGGCAGTCGAAGTCGCGGTGATGGGCTGTGCGGTGAACGGGCCGGGCGAGGCGGGCGACGCGGACTTCGGCATCGCCGGCGGCCGCGACGTGGGGTTCATCTACGCGCACGGCCGCGTGCTAAAGAAGGTGTCCTCGGACATCCTCGTCGATCAGCTGTTTCACGAGATCGACGATTGGATCGCCGCCGGCATGAGGCGGCCGAAGCGGCTGAAGATGGCGAAGCCCGCTGCGCTCGCGATGGCCGAGGCCTCGCAGATCCCGCTCGACTAGGCTGCTTGCCTTCCGTGGCAACGCGCGCCTCCAAGCTCTTCCTGCCAACG
>JALYLO010000073.1 GCA_030774175.1 Actinomycetota bacterium | reverse complement strand
GCCTCCGCTGGGTCCACGCTGCCACAAGGAGACTCATGACGACCGTGATCGGCTATCACGACGTGAAGGACACGGAGCATTGGCTTGCCTCGCCGAAGCGCGAAGAGTTCTTCGGGCCCCTCGGCGTCACCGGCATCCGGACGTTCGTCGACCCGCAGAACCCGACCCGAGTGGCGGTGCTTCTCGACGTTCCCGACCTGGATGCGCTCATGGCCACGATGCAGACCGAGGCGGCCGCCGAGGCGATGGCGTATGACGGTGTGCTGGCCGACACCTTGGTGATTCTCGTCGAGGCGTAGTTCCGGGCCGGGATCGGCGGTTGTCGCGACGTGATTGACGGTCTTGAGGGTCTCGAAGTCGTAATCCTCGAACGTCACGCCTCTGGCTGCCAGCTCGCTGACATCTGCCTCGACATCGCTTGACCAAAAGCGAATCTGGGTGTGGTCGGCTTGGTTCGGTGTGTCTGGAGTGACAACGCGATTCCGAGGCGCCCTGGGAGTAGGCTCACGCATGATGATCTGTCCGAACTGTGGAACCGAGAACAGCACGGGCCGCCGGTTCTGCGGGGGCTGCGCCGCGCCGCTCGAGCGACAGTGCCCGGCGTGCGGTGCAGCGAACGAACCCGAAATGCGCTTCTGCGGCGCGTGCGCTCAGCCGCTGAACGCGGACTCCGCAGCGGTCCAGCCGGCTTCGTCCCGCCCGGAGCCCCCGGCCGCCGAACGCCGCCTCGTCTCGGTCCTCTTCGCCGACCTGGTTGACTTCACCACGCTTTCGGAGTCGCGCGACGCGGAGGACGTCCGCGAGATCCTTTCCCGCTACTTCGAAAACTGCAAACGCCTGATCGCGCTGTACGGCGGCACCGTCGAGAAGTTCATCGGCGACGCGGTGATGGCCGTCTGGGGGGCACCCGTCGCCACCGAGGACGACGCCGAACGCGCCGTTCGCGCCGCCCTCGATCTCATCGCCGCCGTGTCGGCGCTCGGCGACGAGGTCGGCGCGCCGCTTCGCGCGCGGGCCGGCGTGCTGACGGGCGAGGCCGCCGTGACCCTCGGGGCAACGGGCGAGGGCATGGTCGCGGGCGATCTCGTGAACACCGCCTCTCGGATCCAGACGGCGGCGGAGCCCGGATCGGTGTACGTCGGCGAGGCGACCCGGCGCGCCTCCGAGCGGTCAGTGGCCTACGAGTCCGTAGGCGAGCACTCGCTGAAGGGAAAGGCCGAGGCGTTGCCACTCTGGCGGGCGCTGCGAGTCGTCTCGGGCGTCGGCGGACAACTGCGCTCACAGGGGCTCGAGGCGCCGTTTGTCGGCCGTGACCGTGAACTGCGCCGCATCAAGGAGCTCTTCCACGCCTGCGCCGACGAACGGCGGGCGCACCTCGTCTCGATCACGGGCATCGCCGGGATCGGGAAGTCGCGTCTCGGCTGGGAGTTCTACAAGTACTTCGACGGCATCGTCGAGCAGATCTGGTGGCACCGCGGCCGGTGCCTTGCTTACGGCGAGGGGGTGGCCTACTGGGCACTCGCCGACATGGTCCGGGGACGGTGCCGGATCGCGGAGGACGAGCCCGCTGAGTCTGCCGCGCAGAAGCTGCACGAAACGCTCCGCGAGCAGCTCCTCGACGAGAGCGAGCGGCGCTTTGTCGAGCCGCGCCTGGCACAACTCTTGGGGCTCGGTGACGCGGACTCGAGCGACCGGCAGGACCTGTTCGCGGCGTGGCGGCTCTTTTTCGAGCGGCTGAGCGACTCCAATCCGGTCGTCCTCCTTTTCGAGGACCTGCAATGGGCCGACGGCTCGCTCCTCGATTTCATCGAGTACCTCCTCGAGTGGTCACGCAGCCACCAGCTGTTCGTCGTCACGCTGGCGCGTCCCGAGCTGCACGAGCGGCGTCCCGGCTGGGGCGCCGGCCAGCGGAACTTCACATCCATCTACCTCGAGCCACTCCCGGAGGACGCGATGACCGAGCTCCTCGCAGGGCTCGTCCCCGGCCTGCCCGACGGTCTGCGCGCCCAGATTCTCGCGCGTGCGGAAGGTGTTCCGCTGTACGCCGTCGAGACGGTGCGGATGCTGCTCGACCGGCGGGCGCTCACGCGGGATGGCGACGTCTACCGTCCGACCGGGGACGTCGAGACGCTGGAAGTGCCCGAGACGCTGCAGGCGCTGATCGCGGCTCGCCTGGACGGGCTGAGCGACACCGAGCGGCGGCTGCTCCAGGTCGCCGCCGTGCTCGGGAAGACCTTCACGCGCCCCTCGCTGGCCAGCCTCTCGGGCCTTTCCGAGCCGGAGCTCGAGCCGCTCCTCGCCGCGCTCGCCCGCAAGGAGATTCTCTCGCTCCACGCCGATCCCCGCTCCCCGGAGCACGGGCAGTACGGATTCCTCCAGGACCTCGTTCGCCGGGTCGCCTACGACACGCTCGCGCGGCGGGAGCGCAAGCAACTGCACCTCGCAGCCGCCGACCTGATGAGCTCCTCGGGGGTCGAGGAGGAGCTCGCCGAGGTGGTCGCGTCACATCTGCTCGCCGCATTCGAGGTCTCCCCGGACGCCGACGACGCGGACGAGTTGCAGGCTCGCGCAGCGGACGCTCTGGTGCGTGCGGGTGAACGGGCCGCTGCCCTTGGGGCCGCCGCCGAGGCTCAGCGCTACTTCGAGCAGGCCGCGAGGCTCGTCGCGGACGACGCTGCCCGCGCCCGGCTCGTCGCCCGCGCCGGGGAGATGGCCTACAGCGCCTCGGAACCGGGCGCGGCGCAGGCTCTGCTCGAGGAGGCCCATGCGGCTTTCGCCACCTTGGGAGACGAGCGCGCAATGGCACGGGTTACGTCGCTGCTCGCGAATATCGACTTCGAGGCCGGCCATCCCCCGCAGGCGGCCGCTCGCCTCGAGCGGGTGATCGCGGCGCTCGAGCAGAGCGAGCCCGATGCCGTGCTGGCGGAGATCGCCGGCCAACTCGGCCGCTTCTTGATCTTCACCGGCGACCACGAACGCGCGGCTCCGCACCTGGAGCGCGCGCTCACGCTCGCCGAGATGCTCGACCTGCCTGAGACATTCGTGCAGGCGCTGAACAGCAAGTCCGTGCTCGCTATGAAGCACAACAGACGTCGCGAGGCACGGATTCTGGTCGAGGGCGCCCTGAAGGTCGCACTCGAGAACGATCTCCACGCAGCCGCCCTCCGCGCGTACAACAACCTCTCGGTCCTGCTCTGGTCGTCGGACGAGTGGCAGGCGAACCTCGCGAACATCGATCGCGCGCTCGAGCTCGCGCGCCGCGTCGGACACCGGAGCTGGGAGGCCAACTTCGTTGCCGGCTCGATCGGCTCGCTCGACGTCCTCGGACGCTGGGACGAAGCGCTCGCCCGCGCAGCCGAGGCCGATGCCCTCGCCGCGAACGAGTTCGCCCGTGGGCTGATGCTGCAGGCGGTCCGGATCCTCGCCCAGCGCGGATCGCTCCAGCGCGCGCGGGAGCTGCTCGTGCGAAACGCCAGCGTCTCGCAGTCGGAGAACCGCGATTTCGCGGGGGGCTACGCGACGATGGAGTCGGCACTGCTTCGCGCCGAAGGCAACGTGAGCGGCGCCCTCACGGCGATCGAACGAGCCCTCGCGCTCGACCTCGAGCTCACCGCGACCGGGAAGCTCTTCCTCTACGAGGCGCTGGAGGTAGCGGCTGCTCTCGGCGACCTCGAGCGCCTGCGCGCCCAGCTCGCCCGGCTCGACGGGCTCCTCCCCGGCCAGCTGACATCGTCGGCGAAGGCATACCGCGCGCGCTTCCGCGCCTACCTCCCAGAGGCCGACGCCGAGGCGGAGTTCCGGATCGCAGAGCGCCTGTTCGAGGAGCTCGAGATGCCGTTCCTTCTCGCAGTGACCCGGCTCGAGGCTGCTGAGCGCCTGCTGACAGACGGCCGCGAGTCCGATGCGGAGCCGCTACTCGCCGCGGCGCGCGAGGCGTTCGAGCTGCTCGGGGCGGCGCCATGGATCGAGCGGGTTGCTCGCCTCGGCTCTCCCACGCTCACACGGCCCGACGTACCCCCAGCGGGACTCGAACCCGCGCTGCCTGCCTGAAAAGCCGGCGTCTCGGGCCACTCGGTCTCGCTTTGCGACTCGCCTAAGTCGGTGACAGGGACGGGCGGTCGTGCGAGGCTATGCGCCCGCAAATCAAGGAGGCTCGTGATGAAGTGGGTGACGCGTGAGCGGCCCAAGACCGACCGGATCGCCTGCCCCTGGCTGATCCGGAACTTCATCGACCGGGACGCCGAGTTCCTCTACGTCCCGGCCGACCAGGTGCTGGAGGTCGCCGGACGAGAAGGCGCGCACTCCTACGACGCACCGGGCGCCGAGTACACCCACCGGGACGGGCTCTGCGCGTTCGAGGTGCTGCTGGAGGAGTACAAGCTCGATGATCCGGCGCTTCGGTTGCTGGCGCGGATCGTGCATGGTGCCGACGTCGCCGACGAGCGCGATGTCACGCCGCAGTCGCGAGGCCTCCTGGCGGTCGCGGAGGGCTTCCATCTGCTCAACCTCGGCGACCAACGCCAGCTCGAGCTGTCGTTGCCGGTCTACGACGCTCTGTATGCGTGGAGCCAGCACGAGGTCGCGACCGGCGCGAGCACCTGAGAATGGGCCTGACCCGCGTCGCGTTCATCGCGGCGGCGATGGAGGCGATGGCCGAACTCGCGCTGCCTGGCCGCCCCCGCTGGGCGCTCTATGCCGAACGCTGAGCGGCGCCTCAGCGCGGACGCCCGCGCGATCCTCGCCGTCCAGGCGCTGCGCGCGTTCGCCTACGGGCTCGGCAGCGTCCTGATCGGCGCCTCGCTTGCCCGCTCCGGCCTCCCCGGCGCCGAGGTCGGAGGCGTTCTCGCCTCGCTCCTTGCTGGGGCCGCGCTCGTCTCCGTTCTGCTCGCCCGCTACGGCGACCGGGTCGGTCGTCGGCGCTGCTACAGGCTGCTGCTGCTCGTGATGGCGCTCGCGGGAGCGGTGTTCGCGCTGACGAGCTGGCTGCCCGCCCTGATCCTGGCCGGGCTGACCGGCACCGTCTCGACCGACGTCGTCGAGTCGGGGCCGTTCACCTCGCTCGAACAGGCGATGCTCCCACACGCCGCGGCGGGACGGGCGGCGACGCGCCTGTTCGGCACCTACAACACGATCGCGACGCTCGCCGGATCGCTGGGCGCCCTCGCCGCCGCCGCGAGCGCGCTCGTCGCAGGCCACGCGCGCGAGCTCCTGCTCGCCTATCCCGTCGTGGCGGCGTTCGGGCTCGTCGCCGCCGCCCGGCTCTCGCCGAACGTCGAGGTCGGACAGGCACTGGACGCAGAGGCGCGGCCGTCGCTCAGGCGGTCGCGGCGAGCCGTCGCGCAGCTTTCGGCGCTCTTTGCCCTTGACAGCTTCGCCGGCGGCTTCGTCGTCCAGACCTTCATCGCCTACCTGCTCGTAGAGCGCTACGGCGCCTCGACGCGCACGCTTGCGATCCTCTTCTTCGCGATCGGCCTCCTTCAGGCGGGCTCGTTCCAGGTCGCGGTACGGCTGGCCGAGCGGTTCGGGCTGCTCCGCACGATGGTCCTCACGCACCTGCCCTCGAATCTGCTGCTCGCCGCGGTCGCGTTCGCGCCGAATCTGGCGAGCGCGATCGCGCTTCTGCTTGCGCGCTTCGCCCTTTCCCAGATGGATGTGCCGACCCGGCAGGCGTACGTCGTCGCCCTTGTCGATCCGGCCGAGCGCACCGCCGCGGCCGCGTACACGAACACCGCCCGCTACGCCGTCCGGCCGATCGCGCCCGTCGTCGCCGGGGCGATCGTCAGCAGCTCACTCGGCGCCCCGTTCCTGATCGCGGGTGCCCTCAAGAGCGTCTACGACCTCGCGTTCTACGCGCTCTTCCGCCGGACACCCGTCGCCACCGACCGGTGAGCGTCGGTCGCTCTGATCGGCAATGTGTTCGACGACGACAGAACCGGGAACTGCTCCAGCCCAGCTTCGAGTGCCTCCCAGTCACGCTCAACACAGAGGAAGTGCGCAACTCGGCCCTCGCTGTAGGTCGGCAGTGACACCCAAGCGGTCTGCTCGCCCTGCTCGATTCGTTTCCCGCAGATCACGCACATACCCCGTTGGGCCCTGCGAGCACGCATCATCAGATCCTAGCCAGCCATGACCCGGCCGCTCACAGCCTCTGTAGCCCTCGGAAAGGGCCACCCGCCGATGGTTATCACCTGCCCCGCGCGATTCGCGCGGGGCAGGTGCGTTGACGCAGCCGGCCCGTGTTTCCGGCCTAGCCGCTGATGACGACCTCGCCGGCAAACACCTGCGGCGCGTCGCCCGCGAAGTCCGGCAGGCGTTCCTTGATCCAAGCCGCCGCCGCTTTGTTCGATTCCGCAGCCCCGTCTTCGGTCTCGTAGACGCTGATCGATGCGGTTCCGTCAGCAGTTCTGATCAGGTAGTAGGCCTTGAACCCCTCGATCCCGCTGACAACGCCCTTCACCTCGCTCTCGTTCTCGAGCAGGCGGTCGACAAGATCGCCGCTTGCGCCGTACACCCGCACGGTCCCGTACATCCAAACTCCTTCTGCTAGGGCTGCCGCAACCTCACGGCAGCAGGGTCATCCATGCGGTCTGGAAACAATCAGGTCGAGAAGCAGGCTGTCAAGACCGCGCACACCGGTTCGCACGGAGCAAGGGCGAATCGCGACGATCGTCCAGGCGATAGACGGCAGAAATTCAGCCCTCTGCCGCGACGGGTTGGAGTCGGGATGGTGCGTCTTTAAGGTACTGATGGACGAAAGCGATGGTCATGCTGCCCTCGCCGACGGCGGCGGCCACACGCTTCACGGGGCTGAAC
>JALYLO010000072.1 GCA_030774175.1 Actinomycetota bacterium | reverse complement strand
GCCCAGTTGCGCGGACCGCGCATCATCACGCCCTCGAGGACGGCTTGTCCTCCGACGTTTTGCGTCACGACTCTAGGAGCGCGCTGCGCGCTCGGCCTTTTCGAGGCGCCGCTGGAAGCGCTCGACGCGACCACCCGTATCGACGAGCTTCTGCTTGCCGGTATAGAACGGGTGGCAGTTCGAGCAGATCTCGACGTGCAGATCCGGCTTGGTGGAACGCGTCGTGAACGTGTTCCCGCAGCTGCAGTGCACGGTCGCGAGGACGTACTCGGGATGGATCTCGGCCTTCATTGCCGGGCCAGGATAGCAGCGGCCGTCTGGCCGGCGACGTTGCCGCCGGAGACCACGAGCACCGGCTTTTGCGCGTCGATCTTGCCCGCGAGCCAGGCCGCGGCGGCGGCGGCACCGGCCGGTTCGCAGGCCAACTTCGCCCGTTCGTAGAGGAAACGGAACGCGTGCTCGATCTCCGCTTCGGTGACGAGCACCCGCTCGATGTCGCGGCAGATCTCGAGCGCCAGGCGGCCGGCGAAGGGTGCGTTCAGACCGTCGGCGATCGACTCGGGCGTCACCGCGACCGGCGCGCCGGCTGCAAGACCGGCATGCAACGCCTGGCTCGACTCCGGCTCGACTGCGACGACCCGCATTCGCCCCGCGAGCGCGGTCTGGATCCCCGAGACCAGTCCGCCCCCGCCGACGGCGACGATCACTGCGTCGGCATCGGCGGCACCATTCTCGATCTCGAGCCCGACGGTGCCCGCGCCCGCGATCACAACCGGGTCGTCGAACGGGTGCACGAGCGTGCGGCCGGTCTCCTGGATCAACGCGTCCAGGCGCGCGAATGCCTCGGTCGGGTCCCGCGCCTGGAGGTCGACGGTCGCGCCGTAGCTGCGGGTCGCCGCGATCTTGAACTCGGAGGCGCCCTGCCACATCACGACGAGCGCGTCGACGCTCTCCTCGGCGGCGGCGAACGCGACGGCCTGCGCGTGGTTCCCGGCGCTGATCGCGATCACGCCGCCGCGTTTCTCGTCGCTGCCGAGGCTGCTCATCTTGTTCAGCGCGCCGCGTGACTTGAAGGAACCGGTGCGCTGAAAAAGCTCACACTTGAGCCGCGCGCGCAGGGTGCGGCTTGTAAGGAGCGGCGTGGGTGCGAGGCGCGGGGCGATCGTCTCGCGTGCGCGCAGGACGTCGTCGCGGGTGGGCAGCTCAGTCACGTTGCCGGAGCGTCTCATAGAGCAGGACGGCCGCCGCCGTCGATGCGTTCAGGCTGTCGACGGTGCGGGCGCGCATCGGGAGCGTGACCAGCACATCGGCGGCGGCGCGCCAGTGAGCGTCGAGGCCGTCGTCTTCGGCGCCGATCAGCAGCGCGGTCGGAGGTGTGAGGTCCGCCTCGGTATGGAGCGTGGGCGCGCCGACGACCGCGGCGACCTTCTGCAGCGATAGCGCGCGAACGTCGGCGCGGGTGGCCTCGAGGATTGGAAGGGTGAAGACGGCGCCGGTCGATGCGCGGATCGCGTTCGGGTTCCAGGGATCGCACGCCGCGTCCGCGACGAGCAGTGCATCGGCGCCTGCGGCGTCCGCGGTGCGCGCCATCGCGCCGAGGTTGCCGGGCTTCTCGATCCCGACGGCGACGAGGACGAGCGTCGCCTCCGCGGGCAGCGCCCGCTGCGGCACCTCGAAGACGGCGAGCACGCCTTCCGGTCGGGCGCGGTAGCTCATCTTGGCGAGCACGCGGGCGCTCACCTCCTCCCCACCGTGCGGCCAGTCCGGCAGCAGCTCCGGAGCGACGTACACGCGCCGGACGAGGAGCCCGGCCGCAAGCGCCCGCTCCACCTCGCGAGGGCCCTCGGCGACGAAGACCCCACCCCGCCGCCGCTCCCGCGCGTTCCGAAGCGCAACGACTTCCTTGACGCGTGGGTTGGCGATCGACGTGATCACCGCCGTATCTAGCCACGTCCGGTGGCTGCCACCGTCGAGGAACCGACACGAATCCGAAACAGATGTGTGCCCGGCACAGACACGTCACAGGTCGCGCCCTAACTTGGCGGCGTGGGACAGAAGCTCCGCGACGAAAGCCCCGGCTACCACCACGTCGTCACGCGGGGGAACAACAAGCGCGTGATCTACCTCGACGACCGCGACAGGTGGTTCTTCTGCATTACCGTCGAGCGGATCGCGGCCAAGTTCGGCTGGACGGTGATCGCGTACTGCTTGATGAAGAACCACTATCACCTCGTCCTACGGGTCGACGAGCGCGGCCTTGCGAAAGGGATGGGCGAGCTCAACACGGCCTACGCCGTGCACTTCAACACGACCCACGGTCGGATCAACCACCTCCTCGGCAAGCGATATTGGAACCGCCGGCTGCGAACAGACGGATCACTGATCAACGCGGTGCGCTACGTCGTCCAGAACCCTCAGCGAGCGGGGAAGTCGGGGCCGCTGGAGGGCCACGCGTGGACGAGCTACGCGGCGACGATCGGGCAGGCGTTCTCTGCGATTCGGATCGACCGAGACGAACTCCTCGAGCTGTTCGGCCGCACCCCTGAGAAAGCGGTCGAGGAGTTTGTGAGGTTCTGCGCGGAGCCTGTCCCGCCAGACCACGACCGGTGGCAGCCACCGTGACGAGACGCGCGCCCGGGTGTTACGTAATCGTGTATTCGGGGCCGCTGCCGCCTTCCGGGGGCGTCAGGCGGCCGCCTTTCGCGGTGATCGCGCCGCACTGGACGCAGTTCGACGGGGCCAGCTTCACTTCGACGGTGCCGTCGGCGTCGGCGTCCCCGACCTCGTAGACCTGCGCCGGGCACATGTGCTCCCACAGCACCGCCAGCTCTCGCGGCACCTTCGTTTGCACGCGGATGTGATTCGGCTGGTCGTCGCGCGTGCGGTTGCCCGACGCAAACACGCTCGAGAGCTTGTCGAACGTCAGCTTCCCATCCGCCGCCGGATACGACGCCGCCCGGTCAGTCGAGATCAGCGACTGCCCGGCGTCGGGCTCCGTGCGCGCGTTGCCCAGAGGGAACCTCCCCTTCGTCGCGGTCATCACGCCCGCCAGCGCGCCGCCGAGATAGAACCCGCGACCGAACGCCTGGCGCATGTTGCGCACCTCTTGCAGGTCGCGCCAGACGAACGACTCGCGCAGCGACTCGTCGTAGGTCGCGAGCGCCGAACGCGCCGACGCGCCCCGCTCGAGCGTTCGCCACGCAGCCTCGGCGGCCAGACGGCCCGACTCGATCGCGTAGTGGATGCCCTTCAGCGCCGGGACATTCACGAGCCCTACGCCGTCACCCGTAAGCAGCAGACCGGGCGCGTGGAAACGCTTCGGTAGCGCGAGGAACCCACCCTCCGGGATCGTCTTCGCGCCCCATTGCACGCGCTCGCCGCCCTCGAGGATCCTGCGCATCCGAGGATGCGTCTTCAGCTCCTGCAACAGGTCGTGCACCGACAGCTCGGCGTCGCGGTAGTCGAGGCCCACGACCATCCCGATCGTGACCAGGTCGTCGCCCATCGGATACACGAACGACCCGCCGAACTCGCGGTAGCGCCGACCGGGGCGGAGCGGCCAGCCCATGGTGTGGACGACCTCGCGCAGCGGCTTCGCAACTTTCCAGACCTCCTTCACGCCGAGCGCCCACACCTGCGCGTTGTCGCTGCGCAGCCGAAAGTGATCGAGCGCCGCCCCGGTCAGATGCCCCTGCGTCCCCTCGGACAGGACCGTAACGCGCGCAGTCACGTCCGAGCCCGGCTCGAAGTTGCCGAGCTCCTCGCCGGCGCGGCCGCGACCCCGGTCGCCGGTACGCACGCCGACGACGCGTCCGCCGTCGATGAGCAGCTTGGCGGCCGACGTCTCCGGGAGGATCGTCGCGCCGAGCGACTCCGCCTCCTCCGCGAGCCACCGACCGAGCTGCGACAGCGACGCGACGTAGTTGCGGTGGTTGACCATTGTCGGCGGCGTCGGAATGCGCACCGCGCGGCGCTTCGTCATGAAGAGCACCGACTCGCCGTGAACCGGCCCGAAGAACGGCATCTCCTCGATCCGCTTGCGCCCTTTGAAGAGGCGCTGCAGGCCGCGCGGGTTGACCACCGCTCCCGAAAGCAGGTGCGAGCCCGGCGCCTTGCCCTTCTCGAGCACCGCAACGGGCACGTCGCCGAGCCGCGCGGCGGCCTCCGGGTGCTCCTCCATCAGCTGACCGAACCGGATCGCGGCGGCCAGGCCGGCCGGGCCCGCGCCGACGATCAGGAAGCCGACCTCGATCCGCTCGTCGGCCGGATCGGTCGGTGCGCCGATCGCCTCTGACGGCGCCCACGGCACCGGATGCTCGGACGGACGGACGCTCACGATGAGCTTCCTTTGACCCTTGCTTCCCTCAACCCTTGCGCGCGCGGACGAGCTCGGTCAGCTTCGGGACGATCGCGTGCAGGTCGCCGACGACGCCGAGATCCGAGAACTCGAAGATCGGCGCGTTCGGATCCTTGTTGATCGCCACGATCACGTTCGAGCCTTGCATGCCTACCTTGTGCTGAATGGCGCCCGAGATCCCGAGTGCCACATAGAGCTTCGGCGACACCGTCTTGCCCGTCTGCCCGACCTGCGCCGAGTACGGGTACCACCCCGCGTCGACGACGGCACGTGTCGCGGCGACCGCGCCGCCGAGCGCCTGCGCGAGCTCTTCGGCGAGCGCGAACTTCTCGGGCTCGCCGAGACCACGGCCGCCGGCGACGATCACGTCCGCATCCTCGATCGACGGTCCTTGCTGCTCCGCGTGCGCCTGCTCGACCATCTCG
>JALYLO010000071.1 GCA_030774175.1 Actinomycetota bacterium | reverse complement strand
GATCGCGCCCAGCCGTTCCGCCATGCGGGCGAAGTAGTCGGGGTTGCTCCGGCCGCCGAGTGCGAAGTAGACGGGTCGGTCGAACGCACCCAACGCCTCGAGGTCGAGGTGGGCGTTGTCGAAGGCTTTGAGCACTGCGCGCAGACCAGCGGGTCGTTTTGCCATCCACGGCGGCGGTGATCCCTCAGGCGACGGCGGTGGCTCGACGCCGGGAGCGAGTTGAAGGTGCATGAAGCCGCGCATGAACTGGTCGCGCGGTAGCGGCTCGAGCGCACGGAAGTGCTCCATCAGTGCTTCCTCCGCGGGTGTCCGCTCATTCCCGGCCCACGCCGGCTCCAGGAGCCCCAGGCTGAGCAGGCGATCGGGGTGCACCGCGGCGAAGGCAAGCGACGACGCGCCTCCGCCCGAGTACCCGACGAGATGGAAACGCGCGAAGCCGTGACCATCGGCCGCGCGAAGGATCCCGGCCACCTCGGTGGCGAGGCTGTAGTCCGCCGGAGGCTGTTCCCCTCCGTATACCTCGAGGTCCTTCGCGACCGCGTCCACGCGATCGCCGAGCACCTGCAGCAGTGACGCGTATGCGGGTTTCGCCGGCAAGACGCCGCCCGGCAACAGAACGACGCTGTGGCGGCGAGGGACCACGGCGCGACACTACTCAAGTCCCTCGAGCCTTAGGATAGGAAGGTCGCTTGCGACATGTGCCGTCGGCGGTGCCGCGGTGCATCATGGTCGACGTGCTGCGACCGACAAGAATCGCGACGAAGCGGCTGGTCCTCGAACCTCTGGATCAAGAGGTTGCACGTGCCTTGCTCGTCGAGGATTTCTCGGTCGTCACGAAAGCCGAAGGTTGGCCGCACGACGACACTCTCGATGCGATCCGGATGGCGACGACTCCCGATGGGCGGTCACTTGTCTGGCTCGTGCTGCTCGGGAAAGTTGTCATCGGTGAATGCGGAACGGTCGGCGGTCTCGATGACGCTGGCGAGATCGAAGTCGGTTACGGCCTGGCGGCGGAGCACCGAGGGCGCGGCTACGGCAACGAGGTGGTAGGCGCGCTCTCTGGTTGGCTGATGGCGCAGCCCGAGGTCGAACAGGTGGTCGCGAGAGAGGTTCTTGCCGACAACGTTGCGTCGCGCCGCGCGTTAGAGAACGCAGGCTTTTTGCTCGAACGCGAAGAACACGGCCTGACGTGGTATGCGCTGCACCGCCCGTAGAGGAGCGTGGCCCGGGCCAGTGTGCGCCAATTGTCACCAGAGCGCTGGCTCAGGCCGAAAAAGGTGTCTGACACCCTGTGCTGGTGTCTGACACCCGCTCAAGCTACGAGGCCGGGCTGAGGTGCGAAGAGGTGTCAGACACCTTGTCGGAGAGACGCGACGGCGCGCCCTGAGACGGTGTCAGACACCAGTGCGCTTGCCTGGGCCCGACGACTAGCTAGAGGTTGCGGCGGGGGTGGCCCGTGTCGACGTGCCGCGAGTCGGTGCCGTAGACGGCGGCGAGTACGCAGACGGCGACGATGCCGACGACGATGAGGATGGCGATCATGGCTTCAGCGTAGCTTGGGCGAAAAGTTTCGAGAGGGTGGCGAACGGGACTCGAACCCGCGACCACCGGGACCACAACCCGGGGCTCTACCAACTGAGCTACCGCCACCGTGCGGTGGCCATCGTATCGGCGGTCAGCGTCGCCCGAGCCGCTTTTCGTCGCGCGATGCGCCCGGGAGGATTCGAACCCCCGACCAACGGCTTAGAAGGCCGTCGCTCTATCCCCTGAGCTACGGGCGCGCCGCCCCAGCGTATCGGGCTCGGTCGTTAGTGGCGCACGCCGAAATCGGTGGTGATGATCGTCACCGCGAGCCCCTGGTACGTGCCGGGCGCCGCGGAGAGGTGCACCGCGGAGACTCCGATCTCGCGCCAGCGCGGACTGAGGATGTTGGCCCGGTGCTCGGGTGAGTTCATCCAGAGCCGCAGGGCGGCAGCGGGATCGACGTCCGGCGACGACCAGAGCAGGTTCTCGCCGACCGACCAGTAGCCGAATCCGTTCTGGCCGTACCAGCGGCTGATCCGCTTCCAGAAAGCGGTGCCGTCGACAGAGGAGTGGTCGAAGTAGCCGTCGGCACCCATCTCTCTCGAGTGCTGCGCGGAGGCGGACCCGAGGCGGGCGCTCAGCTTCAGCGGCCCGAGCCCGTGCGCGGCGCGAATCTTGTTCAGGTCCTGGAGGACGCCGGACTCGAGCGAGCTCAGCGTCGTCGTGGCCCGACTCGTGGACGAAACCGCGCCGGCCGGGCACCCGAGCACGGCCAGGGAAGTGACGAGTGCGATCAGCGGTAGAGCCCAAACCCTGCAAATGGTCACGGAAGCACCATCGGCAGGTTCGGTGCGCACCTAAACCCGCATTCGCGCAGAGACTCCTCCTCAGCCGGGCGGCGGCACCAAGACGGGTTCCGGGCCCTTGCGGGCCGCCAGTTGGTCGCGGACGATTACCTGGATCGCCCCTGCGACAGGGATCGCCGCGAGCGCCCCGAGAATGCCGGCGAGCTCGGCGCCGACGAGCACGGAGACGAGCACCACCAGCGGCGAGAGCTGCACCGTCCGCCCGTAGATCACGGGCTGGAGGAAGTGATTTTCGAGCTGCTGGTAGACGACGAAGAAGACGAGCACGACGATCCCGGCTGGCACCGTGTGTAGGAACGCGACTCCCGTTACGATCACCCCGGCGATCGTCGCCCCGGCGAGCGGGATCAGGTCGAGGAACGCGACGAGCAGCCCGAGGGCGACCGCATAAGGGACGCCCATTACGAGCAGCACGACGGTGATCGAGGCCCCTGCGATCAGGCTGATCAGGATGTTGCCCGTCACGTACCCGCCGACCGTCTTGTAGATGTCGTGGCCGACGCGTCGCCATCGCGGTCGCGACGCGTCTGGGAAGAGCGAGTAACAGCGGTCGACCCAGTCGCCGCCTTCGAGCAGCATGAAGAAGGTCAAAAAGACGATCGTCACCGTCGCGGCGATGATCGTGATCACGCTCTTGGTGACGGAGAGCGCCGCGCCCGAGAGTCCGAGCACCTTGGTCGTGCCGCCCTTCTCGACCTGAGCGCGCACCTTTTCGACGACGTGGTACTTACGCTCGAGGAAGCCGAGGCGCCCGCGCCCGTGGGTGAGATCGTGGACGTAGTTCGGCGATGCCTGCACGAAGCCGTTCACCTCGTTGACGAGCTTCGGCACGAAGGTGAAGCCGACAGCTGCAATCACGAGGATCAGCACGAGGTAGGTGAGCCCGATCGCCGGTCCGCGGCCGAGGCGGCCCCGGCGTTGGATCCAACCGACGAGGGGATCGAGCGCGAGCGCGAGGAAGAGCGCGATCACGACCCACGAGATGACGTTGCGGGCGATCCAGAGCACCCCGAGCGTCACCGCGACGGCGATCACGATCGCGAGGAAGCGGAGGATCGTACGAGCCCGCAGATCAACAACGCGCTCAGGCGTCACGGGTCGAAGCATCGCGGCCTCGTCGGACGTTGTTAGCCTCAGGCCCATGAGCCTTCGCACCACTCCGCTTGTCGAGTACGCCTCCCTGCCCGGGGGCGGCACCGTGACTGTCTGGGTCGGCATTCCCGACGACCCGTACATCGAGGACAAGAGCAAGCTGACGACGGTCGACATCCAGCTGCACGAGGGAAACGTGGTTGTCGCGAGCCTCTCGACGGTGCTCGAGCCGGATCAGGAAAGCGAGGCTCGGGCGCTCGCGCGCGAGGTGAAGGCGGCGATCGAGGCCGGCGAAGTCGGCTTGCACGCGAGCGAGCTCGAGCGGTTCGCCGACCAGCTGCGCTGAGACCCGAGCGGAACCTGGTTCGCTCTCGAACCAGGTTCAGTTCCCGAGCTCGTGCTCGCACCAGGCGAGCGCCACCTCGAGCTGCCGCAGCTGAAAGCTGCGCACGTCCGGAGCGGTCTCGGGCGGAGCCAGCCCGACGACGGCGGCCCAAATGCCCGCCATGAACGCCGCGATCTCCCCCGCTCCTGGGAGCACCTCCCAGGGATCGGGACCGCCCTCGAGCGCGAGGCTCGGTAACCAGGCGCCCACGTCAAGCTCGGCGTTGCCGAGGGACGCCCAGTTCCAGTCGACGAGCAGTGCCACGCCGTCGCGGAAGCAGAGGTTGTCGCTGCGGACATCGAGATGAAGGAGCGCGTCGCCGTCGGCGGGAACGGCGTCCGCGGCGGCCAGGACGACCGGGAGCCATTCGTCCAGCCACGCGCTGCTGCGCACACCGGCGGAGAGGAACGGCGCGGGGTCATCCGCCACGACTTGCCACCGACCGAAGAGCCCGGGGACCGCCTCCCGCACCGGCTGCGTGCGGGGCGGCGGTGCGCTCGCGGCGAGCTCCGCAAGCGCTGAGCGGACGGCGGCGACGCGCGCGTCGTCCCAGCGCGGTGTCCAGTCGGCGTCGCTCAAATCTTCGAGCGCGAGCAGCGGGCGGGTGCCGTCGTCGTCCCATCCCTCGACGCTGGGCATGAAGCTGCCGCGCAGGTTGTCGTAGATCTCGTGCTCGCGCCGCAACCAAACCGCCAGGTTGGGCGCATCGGACGACTTGACGAAGACGCGGCGGCCGTCGGCGAGAGTCACGGAGTACCGGTCGGCGGTCGAGTAGCCGCCGCCGCGCGCGCGGTATTCGACGGGCCGCGCCCCGACCGCACGCTCGATGGCGTCGTCGAGCTCTCTCATGCGAGCTTCAGGTACCGGTGCGCAGGTCGGGAGGCATCGCCTCGGCTGAGCATGACGCCCGCCGGCGGCGTTCTCAAGCGGGCGCCGAACCGCAGCCCGTCCCGTGAGAAGCACCGAGAGGAGAGAGAGAGCGGGTGGCGGGAATCGAACCCGCGTAGTCAGCTTGGAAGGCTGGAGCTCTACCATTGAGCTACACCCGCGTCGAGCCTCTAGCGTAGCCGCCGTGCTCGTCGCGCACACCCATTCGCCCTACGCCTGGCAGGCCGACGTGGACACGACGGTCGTGATTCCTGTCCTCGCGCTGCTCTACCTGTTCGCGGTCGGGCGGCTCGGCGCGCCCCGTCGGCGGAT
>JALYLO010000070.1 GCA_030774175.1 Actinomycetota bacterium | reverse complement strand
ACGAAGGCGGTCGGCGAAGCCGCCGTCCGCTACTTCGGCGCCCGCGCGTAACCAGCCGGGTCTTTCCAGGTGTCTGACACCTCCGTACGAGTCCACCTGTCGCTGACGCACGGGTGTCAGACACCTTGTCGGCCTGAGCCAGCGCTCTGTACCCTCCCGGTCTTGGACGCGAACGAGACAGTTGTCCTGAAGGTCGTATCCGGCGAGCCAGAAGCCGAGATCGTCTGCGGCCTCCTTCGCTCGGCCGGGTTCGAGTGCGGCTACCGCGATACCGAAGCGCTCGACTCAACGCTCGAGGAATTCGTAGCGTCAGGCCCGCGAGAGATCTTGATCCACAAGTCGGATCTCAAGGGCGCGCGAGCGTTGCTCGCCGACGCCGAACGGTGAGCGAATCGTTCTCGCCTCCTCACGGCTTCACCTTCGAGGACCTGCGCACGATCACCCGCCGACGGTGATCCCCGTCGGAGACACTAGTTGTCCGAGGTCGTCGTCCTGCCGATCCTCGTGGGCGACGGGCTACGCCTGACGCCGCCCGGCTCACGCAGTCGTCACTGCGTCTCGAGAGTCACCGGGAGTTCCCCGACGGCGCGATCGAACAATCTACTCGTTCGCCTGAACGGGTCTGACACGGGCGGACGTCACCGGCCCAGGCGAACGCCGCTTGCGATCACGGCTTCTCGTAAACGGAAACGTGCGCGCGGCTGAGGCTTGTGAACGGCTCCCGCCGCCACCCCGCCCAACGGTTACGCAAGGTCATTCCACCGAGGCGCGCCATGAGGTCGAGCTCAGACGGCCATGCGTAGCGCAGCTCGACGGGATACATCTGGACTCCGCCGTCGGCGAAAACGTAGTGCTGGGAGCTGAACCGCTGCGTCACCACGTCGTAGACGTCGAAGGACATTCCTTCGGGATCGGCACGGAACGGGATGATGGTCTGGCCGAGCGGGAGGTTTTGGAGGCCTGGGACGCCCGTTTCGATCACGAACCGACCTCCGCTCTGGAGATGCGCGGCTGCGTTTTGGAAGCACGCGACCTGCTCATCTTGCGTAACCAGGTTGAAGATCGTGTTGAACACGAGATAGACGAGCGAGAACTCTCCGTCCACGCGAGTCGTGGCGAAGTCACCGATGGTGACGCCAATGTCCTCGCCTCCGGGCTTCGAACGCAGCCGAGCAACCATCGCTTCCGAATCGTCGATGCCATGAACGCGCACGCCCCGCTCGGCGAGCGGGAGCGCGATCCGGCCGGTGCCTATCGCGAACTCCAGCGCCGCACCCTCCCGAGCGAGGCCCGCAAGCATCTCAACGACCGGCGTCACCACTGCCGGGTCGAACATGTCGGCAACGCGCTCGTCGTAGACCGACGCAGCGTCTTCGCCGAAGAAACCCCCGCTGCGGCTCACGTCTTCTGGCACGACCGGATCTTGTCACCTTGAATCGTCTTCCCGGCGGAGCGCGGGCCCCCAGGGACTGTGAGACTCAGCCCGGTCGGTCTGGCTGGGCCGTCGTCAGGCGGCGGGGCTATGAGTACGCGCGTGAGTCCACGCCTCGCCCGCACCGTTTACGTCGTGATCGTGTTTGTGGCTTGTCCGCTGCTGGCCTACCGGCTCGCCGTCGCCGGGATCCGCTACGGGCTCGGTTGGCGCGGCTTCCTGCTCGTGCTGCTCGGGCTCCCCGCGGCTGCAGCCGTGCTCGCCGCCGCCCTTCTGCGTGTGAGCAGGCGCGGCGCCGCCTTCGGCATCGCCGGCGCCGTGACGGCGACGATCACCCTCGTCGTCGTGCTCGTCTTCTTGACGCTCGCGGGGCGGTAGGCCTCCTACTCGGCTATGACAGCCGATCGAGGCGGCGGGAAGGCGGCGATCAGGTCGCCCGAGTGTAGTTGGAAGAGATCCATCGGACCGGGCAGGCCGTGGAATCGCCACGCGCCGAGACTCTCGAGGTTGACGCCCTCTGCGAGTGACTCGGCTACCGCAGCGCGCACGGCGGAGGACACGAGGATCTGGCCGCCGTGTGCTGCGTTGCAGATGCGCGCAGCGGCGTGGACGGCGAGGCCGACGTACCCGGTGTCGGTAAGTGTGGGACGGCCGCGGTGGACGCCGATGCGGAGCCGCACCTCGATCCCTCCGGGCCAGGGTCCCGCGTACATCGCCCGTTGAATCGCCAGCGCGGCGTCGAGCGCAGCCGAAGCGCGTTCGAAGACTGCGAAGAGGTCGTCGGCACGCGCGTCCACCTCGCGGCCTCCGGCCTGCCGAACCGCAGCTCGAACCCGACGGCGGACGTCGGCCAGCAACGGGGCGTATCGATGGTCGAGGCGCCGGAGCAGCTCGGTGGAGCCCTCGAGATCGGTCAGCAGAAACGTGACATCACCCTGCGGCAGCTTCCGCTGCGGATGCAGCTGCGAGCTGACAAAGCCAATGGGCATGATTCCGTACTTCTTGGCCGCTCTGAGCAGCCGGGTGCGCGTCCGGTCCCTCGCGCCCTCGTCCTCGAACGCCACCTGACCGAACCGCGCGAGAGCGTTCCGGACATGGGCCGCGTCGTTGATCGGGAGACGACGACGTCCCTGCGAATCGATGTAGGCAAAGGCGCTGTCGGGAAGCTGCGCGCGCTCCTTCGCCCCGAGCGGTGGCATGGCCGCATGATGCACGAAGCCGGGGGGCAGCCCCGAGCAAGGGTCAGCGGAGGACCGTGAGCCGTGCGCCGACGCCGAGGTTCCCGCCGCCGCATCGTGCCGTGACGCCATAGCGGCCGACGCGCCTTCGATGTGGGATCCGCGTCGTCGCGGCGAAGTGGCCCGCGGCGCGGACCTTCGCCAGCACCGTGGGTACGCCGGCGAACTGGTGCGTGCCTTCGAAGGCCCGCGAGATGATGAACACAGTGTCTCCGACCGGGCAACTGCCCGCCGAGCCGTGGATACGGACGAGCTGACCTCGATGCGCGGCCGACGGAGTCACGACGAGGGAGACGGCAGAGGAAGCGGCGCCGATGGCGGTCGCGACCGCGAGACTCCCCGCAACCGCAACTGCTGCAATCAACGCGACCGTTGTGCGGCTCACACGCTGCTCCTCTCGCGCCACGCTTTGGGTATCCAACATGGCGCTGAAGGATTTCTTCGGGGAACGTGCGGGTTCGGTGAAGACGCGGGAGGAGCCCCGTTCAGGCGAGTAGTCTCGCAGCGCGTGTGGAAGCTCGCGATCGTCACGACAGGTGCGCTGCTGACCGGCGTCGCCGCTGGTTGCGGGGGCACGCGCACGGTCGTGGAGACGACCACCGTCGAGCGGAACGTGCCTCCCATGCTCAGCGCGACGGGCGACCAGCGGATCTTCGGCCGGATCAAGTCGCTCCAGCGCGACGGTGACCGCTACGAACTGCGTCTCGATCCGGTCTCGTTCCTTTCCGGAGTGACTGCCAACGTCGCCCAGGCCGAGGATCAGAGGACTCCCTGCCGGCCAAGCGCCTGTCCGCCCGTCGCCAATGACAACTACGTCGTCGACGAGGGCCACCGCCTCCTCACCTACATCATTCCCGCCGGCGTGCGGGGCACGGTGCTGGCCAGAGGAAGCTCGAATGGGCTGCGGTCGACGACGATCACGGCAGCCCAGTTGGCGCAGCTCGTTGCGGGCACGAGCCCGTTGAAGCTGTTCGAGCCCCTCTCGACCGGCGTCTGGGTCCTCGTGCACGTGGACACAGTCCGGACATTCGCCCAGCAGTACCGCCCGTAGGGACGTGACTTCCTGATCAGTCGTACCGAGCGAGCCAGTCGCCGACGACTTGCATGTATCGCTCGCGCTCCTCGAAGACCTGGCACGCTTCGGCGTACTCGGGATCGTCGGTCGTGCCCGCCTCCTCGTGACGTCGCAACGTGGCGTCCACCCCGGGCGGAAGATCGGCTCGGAGACGGTTCGCCTCGGCGACGAAGTCCGGGAACGACGCCGCCGTATCGGCGAGCACGAGCGACCGCAGCCCCGCCGGTCGGGTGATCGCGTACTCCTGGGCGAGGAACCGCCCCACGACTGGCCGAGCACATGATGGCGCTCGCCGATCCCCAGCACGTCGACGAGGTTGTGCAGCTCGCGCACGAACAGCTCGACCGTCCAGAAATCGCCGCGGCGGTCAGGGAAGTGCGTGCTTCGGCCGTTGCCCAACTGGTCGTAGTGGACGACCGCTCGACCGTCGCGTGCGAGGTCGCACAGAGACAGCAGATATCAAGGCGATCCGGCGCCGACGCGCGGCCGCCTGAGAGCATGACACGTGGAAATCGCGCGCCGTCTCGCTCTCGGACGTCTCGTCTCGCTCAGCGGCGGGTCGGCGGCGTACATCGCGCTCGTAGCGGCGATCTACGGCGAGACCGGCTCGGCGTTGTGGGTGTCCGCCGCCATTTTCTCGAGCGTTGTCGCGTCTGTGGTGTCCTCGCCGTTTGCGGGGTGGATCGGCGACCGCTTCGACCGACGCGCTGTGCTGATCGGCGCGGATGTTGCGGCGGCTGCGGTTTCGCTCGTCATGGCGGTGACCGCGAAGGATCCGGCGGCGCTCGTCGTCCTGCTCGGGGTGTCTTCGGTCGCGCAGTCCCCGTTCGAGCCCGCGTCGGCTTCCGCGCTGCCGAACGTCGTCGCCGAGAAGGACGTATCGCGCGCGAACGCGCTCGTGGCGGCGACGAGCTCGGCCGGGTACCTCGTCGGGCCGCTGCTGGGCGGTGCGGTGCTCGCGGTCGGGGCATCACCGGCGATTGTTTTCATCGTCGACGCGGCGACGTTCGTCTTCTCGGCTCTGCTGATCGCGACGATCCGCCGGCCCTTCGGCCGCGGCCGATCGCAGAGCATCCGGGCGTGTTCGCCGGGTTCCTGGCGATCATGCGCGAACGGGCGCTGCGGGTACTCGTCGTTGCCGGGATGGTCTCCCTGATCGCTGTCGGGATCGTCGACGTGGCCTCGTACCCGCTCTCGCTCGATCTCCACGGCGGCGCCGCCGGTTACGGAGCGATGACGGGTCTGCTCGGTGGGGGCGGCCTCCTGGGCGCGGCGGTCGCGGGTCGGGCGCTTCGAGCCGGAGCGACACGAGTCCTCTTCCTGGCGTTCGCGGCCGGCGCCGCGGGCCTCGCTGTCGCAGGCGCTGCGCCGGTCCTCCTGGTCGCGCTCACGGGGATGGCTCTCGCGGGCGGCGGGCGTGGGCTCGCCGACGTCGCGTCGATCACGATCATTCAGGCGCGCGCGGCGGATGAGGTTCGCAGCCGCGTCTTCGCGGCGCAGGACGGCGCCGCTCATGCGGCCTTTTCCGTCTCTGCGTTCGCGGGAGGTTTGATCGTCCAAGTGGCGAGTGCACGCGCAGCGTTTGCAACAGCAGCGGCGTGCGGAGTTGGCGCGGCCCTCATCGCGGCCCGGATGCCCGGATCCCGTTCGCCCGGCGCCTGAGGCCCTCAGCGAACGGACAGCAGATCCACGACGAACACCAGCGGCTCGTGTGGCTTGATCACACCACCCGCCCCGCGTGCGCCGTACGCCAGCGCAGACGGGATCGTGAGCTTGCGGCGGCCGCCGACCTTCATACCCTGCACGCCTGCATCCCACCCGGGGATGACCTGGCCCGTGCCGAGCTTGAACTCGAACGGCTGACCACGGTTCCACGATGCGTCGAACTCCTCGCCCGAGGAGAACGCGACTCCCACGTAGTGCACCGTGACCTTCCTGCCCTTCGTCGCCTCGTCTCCGTCGCCGACGACGAGGTCTTCGACGCCGAGCTCGAACGGGATGTCGCCCTCGGGCTTGTCGATCTGCGGCCGTTCAGCGGTCAAAGCGGGCTCCGGGTCCGGGGGTTTGGGCGGCCGGTCGGACGGCCGCCGTCGGTCTCGAGCCTACTCCCCTCGCCTCGATCCCGACCTTCAGCGATAGCCCGCTCCGTCCGGTCCAGGACCTAGGCTCTAGAGGTATCGAAACGGAGGTGACTTCTGAAATGGCGCTGACCGGAAATCAGGAAGCACACGAGCTCTTGCTGATCGAGGAAGCTGACGCGTGGTTCGAGTACCTCGAGGCGACGAGCGGTCAGTCGGCGCTGCGCTACAGGGAGCTAGAGCCCTGGGCCTGGGCCCGGCTGTCCCAGCGCCTGAGGGCGACTCGGACGCGCCGCTCGAAGCTGCGGCCCGCAGCCGAGGCCGCCTGACCCGTCGCTGATACCCTTCGGCAAGGCCTATGCCAAGGCTTTTCCGCCCAAACCGCGACGCGCGCCCGACTGTGTCTTACGAACACACGGCGAGGCTGCGCGCGCGCCCATCACAGGAGAAATCGTTTGCCACTGTCCTGGTTCCGGCGCAAGCCCCGGGAAGAGAAGGCGCCGTCTTCGGCTGCCACGGAAACACCGCACGTTGAACCACTGACCGTCGACGAGCCTGCGCAGGCGCAGCGGGACGACGGACAATCGAGCCCCACCGACCCGAACGCACCGAAGAAACGCCGCCGCGGTACGCGCGGTGGCCGGAACCGGAAGAAGAAGCCGGTCGAGGCTGCAACCGCGGCCGTGTCTCCTCCGCGCGAGCGGACGTCACCGGAGCGCAAGCCGGCCGAGAAGAAGACGTCCGAACGCAAGCCCCGCGAGCGCTCGTCTCAGCCCACCCGGCGCCGCCAGGCGCCGAAGCGGGCCCCGCTGCCGAAGGCGAAGCGCGAGCTGCTCGTCTCCGTCGACGCAGGCGAGAAGCGCGTGGCCGTGCTCGAGGACGACAAGGTTGCCGAGGTCTATCTCGAGCGCCCTGAGCGCCGGTCGATCGCGGGGAACATCTACCTCGGCGTCGTCGACAACGTCCTGCCCGGCATGGAGGCGGCGTTCGTCGAGATCGGTCTCGAGAAGAACGGCTTCCTCTTCGTCGACGAGATCGTCGGCCCCGAGCTCGAGGGCCGCAAGGGCGCGCGCAAGATCCAGGATCTGATTCAGCGCGGCGAGAACGTGCTCGTTCAGGCCGTGAAAGACCCGATGAAGACGAAGGGCGCGCGGCTCACCACCGAGATCTCGCTCCCCGGCCGCTTTGTCGTCTACGTCCCACACGGCGAGGGTCTCGGCGTCTCACGCCGGCTCGACGACGAGGAGCGCAACCGCCTGAAGGCGATCCTCAAGGAGCACGCGCCCAAGAAGGGTGGCGTGATCGTCCGCACTGCCGCGGAAGGCGCATCCGCCGAGGACATCGAACGCGACCTCGACTTCCTCCAGCGCCTGTGGCGCTCGATCGAGGCCCGCGCCAAGGACGCCGCTGCGCCGGCGCTGATCTACCAGGAGGCCGAGCTGCCGCTGCGAGTTGTCCGCGACCTCTTCAGCGGCGACTTCGAGCGCCTGCTCGTCGACCACGACCGGACGTACAAGCGGATCGTCGGCTATCTGAAGAAGACGTCGCCGCACATGGCCGAGCGGGTGTCGCGGTACAAGGAGCGCGAGCCGCTGATGGAGGTGTTCGGCGTCGAGCAGGAGATCCGCTCGACGCTCGGACGACGGGTCGACCTGCCCTCCGGCGGCTACCTGATCTTCGACTACGCCGAGGCGTTCACGGTCATCGACGTCAACACCGGTCGCTTCGTCGGCTCGCGCTCGAAGAAGTCCGGCGCGCGGCTCGAGGACACGATCACGAAGAACAACCTCGAAGCGGTGAAGGAAGTCGTGCGCCAGCTGCGGCTGCGCGACGTCGGCGGCATCATCGTCATCGACTTCATCGACATGGCGAGCCCGAAGAACCGGGCTGCGGTCGAGCAGGCGCTCGGCGAGGAGCTCGAGCGCGACCGCACGAAGACTTACGTCGTCGAGATCTCGCCACTCGGCCTCGTCGAGATGACGCGCCAGAACGTCACCGACGGCCCACGCGAGATCATGACGAAGAAGTGCCCGACCTGCGGCGGCGACGGGATCGTGATCTCCGAGCACACGGCCGCGGTCGACATCGAGCGCCGGCTGCGGATGCTGCCGACACCCGGGTCGCGCTCGAAGGCGTTCAAGGTCGAGGTCGCGGCGAAGGTCGCGGCCCTCGTCGCCGGCCCCGGCGCCTCGCGCTTACACGAGCTCGAAGAGACGACCAAGCGCGTCTTCTATCTGGTCGGCAAGGACGAAGTGCACCTCGATCACTTCCGCGTGCTCGAGCAGGGAACGCTGGAGAAGGTCGCGCCGAAGCTCCCGGTCGAGGTCGGCCAGGAGCTCGAGCTGAAGCTCGGCGAGGTCGGCCTCTACGACCCGCGCGCGGGCGTCGCCAAGGTGGACGGCGTCGACATCGTCGTCGGCGACGCAGCGAAGCTGGTCGGCAAGAAGGTGAGTGCGCGGATCACCGCGATCACCGAAGGCATGGCGTGGGCGGAGCTGCTTGCGCCGGTGACCACCGTCGTCGATCCGCTCACCGCAGAGGCCGAGGCAGAGAAGCCGACGCGCGCGAAGCGGGCGAGTACGAAGAAGGCCTCGGACACGACGGACGGGCTCGTCGACGAGTTCGAGGACGACGACGAAGACGAGGACGCGGAGGTCGAGGAGACGGCCGAGCACGACGAGCCGGAGCTCACGACGGGCGAAGCCGACAGCGAGGTGGAGCAGCC
>JALYLO010000069.1 GCA_030774175.1 Actinomycetota bacterium | reverse complement strand
GGCGAAAAGCAAGCCGGGCAAGGACGCAGGGAGCCCCGATAGCGGTGTTCTATCGGGGCGACCGAGGACACAGCCCGGCGCAGCTTTGCAGCCGCCAGGGCGCGCGAGACTTTCGGAATGTTGCACTAGACCGCGACGAGCCGCGCCGGGGGCGCGCGCAGCTTCGGGCCGGCGCAGACGAGATCGAGCGCCGGACAGCCGGAGCAGGTGAAGTCGCTCGGCGTCGGCACGAACTCGCCCGCGTCGATGAGCACGATCGCGGCAGACAGCTCGGCTTCGAGCGCCGGCAGCTCCTCTCGGCGAAACGATGTCGCTACGACCGCGTCGGGGCGCTCGAGGAAGTGGTAGACGACCTCGACCTCGTCCGCGCCTGCGCGGAAGCACGCGAGGGCGTACACGAGTCGCTGGAGGCGGTAGTCGGTCTCGACGATCTCCTCGGGGGTGCCCTCGGCGAGCGTGTTCGTCTTGTAGTCGAGGACGAGCGCACGCGGTCCATCGCGCCAGAGCACGTCCAGCCGGCCGTGCAGGAGCACGCCGTCGTGCTCGAATGCGAACGGACGCTCGGGCTGCGCCCCGTCGAGGGTCGCAATGCGCGCCGCGAGCCCCGAGCCGCAGTACGACGCGACGAACGCGGCGATGCGCTCGAGCTCGTCGTCGCCGACGGCCGGATACCAGCCCCGCACGATCTCCACGTCGACCGGCGCGGGCGCGGCGAGGTCGACGAGTTCGAGCAGCCGATGCACCGCATCGCCGACCTCGGTCGCCTTCAGGCCCTTCGCGCCGGGAACGGAGCCGCGCTCCTCTCGGAGCCCGGCGACGCGCTCGACGTAGTAGCGGTACGAGCAGCGCTCGAAAAGAGCGAGCGCCGAGTACGACAGGCGACGCACCCGGTGCAGCGGCGGCGCCGGCGGCGGCGCCAGCTCCGGGAGCCGGTAGCCGCGCGGCGGCGCCTTCGCCGGCAGCTCTGCGAAGAGCGCGAGTTGGCCGTCGTCGTCGGCGGGCACGGGTTCTGTGTCCGGCAGGCGGGGTGCCCAGCGATCGACCGCCAGCACGAAGCGCGCGTCGCCACGCTCCAGCTCCACCGGCTCGACGGCGGCACGGTCGACCTCGGTCTCGGCGCCCAGGCGCGCGAGCACCCAACCAATCGGCGTCTCGCGGTCCTGCGACCGGTCGGGGTCGATCGCGCCGGAGACGATCAGCCGGTCGATCGCGCGGGTCATCGCGACGTAGTAGAGCCGCAGGCGCTCCGCGCGGTCCTCCCGCTTCTCGGCCTCGCGGACGTCCTCGTACCTGAAGACGCCTGTGCGCTTTCCCGACTTCGGGTCGATCACGCGGAAGCCGAAGCTGCCGTCGGTCCCGACGAGGATCTCGTCCGTCGACGGTGCACCCGCCATGTCGCGGCCGGCGTCGGCGACGATGACGACCTTGAACTCGAGCCCTTTCGCAGCGTGGATCGTCAGCAGGCGCACGGCGTCGGCGCCCTCCTCCTCGGAGACCGCCTCGAGCTGCGAGGCGCCGACCGCCTGCTGGTCGCGGATGAAGCGCACGAACCCCTCGATGTCCGGGCCGCGCAGCTCCTCGTAGGAGCGCGCGAGCCGCATCAGCTTGCGCACGTTCGCGTAGCGCCGTTTTCCGTCCCACTGCGCGAGCACGGCGAGGTCGTAGTCGTGCGCGGAGACGATCTCCTCGCAGAGCCGCTCGAGCGGCAGGCGCGCCGAGGCCGCCGCCAAACGCTCGTAGCGCTGTTTGAACGCGCGCACGAGCCGCCCGTCGACTTCGGAGAGCGGGTCGGGCAGAGAGCGCTCGATTCCGGTGTAAAGCGGGCGGCGCCCGGCGTGGCGGCGAACGAGGACGAGAGCGTCGTTCGAGACCCCGACGAAGGGCGACGCGAGAACCGTCGCGAGCGCCTCGTCGTCGTAGCGGTTGTGCAGCAGGCGCAGGTACGAGAGCAGATCGACGACCTGTTGCTGGCCGAAGTACCCGCGGCCGGTGGCGCGATAGGTGGGAAGACCACGCTCGCGCAGCGCCGATTCATAGCGTTCGGCATCCGTGCCGGCGGCGAAGAGCAGGACGATTTCGCCGGGGGCAGCGGCGCCGGTCTCGACGAG
>JALYLO010000068.1 GCA_030774175.1 Actinomycetota bacterium | reverse complement strand
GCTGTACCACGCGAACCAGCTCGACGCGGTCGCCGCAACACGCAACGTCGATTGACCGCGCTCGCTCTGGCGCTCGGCGCTACCCTCGCGTGGGGCGTCGCCGACTTCGTGGGCCCGCTCGTCGGCCGTACGCTCGGGACGCTGCCGGTGCTCTTCTGGGCGCAGGTGGGCGGACTGGCGGCGATCGCGCTGGCCGTCGCCGTGCGCAGCCAGCGGCCCCACGAATGGCTCGTGCTCCTCGCCGTCCCGGCCGCGCTTGCCGGCACGCTCGGACTCTGGGCGTACTACCGCGGGGTCGCGGCCGGGGCGATCAGCGTCGTCGCGCCGATCGCGGGCGCGTCCGCGATCATCCCGGTCGTCTTCGGAATCGCGACCGGTGACAGCCCCTCGGCGGTCCAGATCGCAGGCATCGGGTGCGCGATCGTCGGCGTGGTGCTGGCGTCGCTCGAGCCACGGGAGGGCGCGCGTCGCGTCGCCGCGGGTGTCGGCCTCGCCGCGCTGGCTGCGATCGGGTTCGGCCTCTACTTCCCGCCGATGCACGCGGCCGGGAAGGCCGACTTCTGGTGGGCGTCCCTGGTGTTCCGCACAACGTCGCTGCTCGTCGTCACCGCGGCGGTCGGCACGCAGAGGCCCGACCTGAGGCTGCGCCCGCGCGACCTCCTGATCGTGCTCGGCGTCGGGATCGGCGACACGCTCGGCAATGTGCTGTACGCCGCTTCGGCCGGTCACGGTCTCGTCAGCCTCACGGCCGTGCTCGCGTCGCTCTACCCGATCGTCACGGTGCTGCTGGCCGCGGCCGTGCTCAGCGAGCGCACGGCGCCGGCGCAGCGGGCCGGTATCGCCCTGACGCTCGCCGGCGTGGTGCTGATCGCCTTCTAGTGCACCGTTCCGGAAGTTCCGTGATGATCCTGGCGAGCGAAAAGCAAGTCGGGCAAGGACGCAAGGAGCCCCGATAGCGGTGTTCTATCGGGGCGACCGAGGACACAGCCCGGCGCCGCTTTGCAGCCGCCAGGGCGCGCGAGATTTTCGGAACGGTGCACTATACGTTGAAGCGGATGTTCAGCACGTCGCCGTCGCGGACGACGTACGTCTTGCCCTCGAGTCCCTGCTTGCCGCGCTTCGCGACCTCGGCGTGCGAGCGCGCGTCGACCAGGTCCTGCCACTGCACCACCTCGCAGCGGATGAACCCTCGCGCGATGTCGGAGTGGATCGACTCGGCGGCGTCGAGCGCGGTTTCGCCGGCTCGCAGCGTCCACGCGCGCGTCTCCTTCTCGCCGGCCGTGAAGAACGTGATCAGGTGGAGCGCGTCCCGCAGCCTGCCCGCGATCTCGTCGAGCGCGCTCGTGCCGCCGTCGCGGTATGCGACGGCCTCCTCGTCGGGGAGCTCGGCGAGCTCCGCCTCGAGCTTCAGGTCGATCCCGTTCGGCCCGTTCTCGACCGCGATCAACGGCTTGGTGGTCAGCGGCTCGAGCGCGGCCGGCAGCTCCCCGGCGTAGTCGGAGAGCGAGCCTCCCGCGTCGAGAAGTGCGAGCACCTTGCCCAGCGCGTCCGCCTCGGCGCGCAGCTTCGCGTCCCCGGAGCGCGCCTGCTTCTCGACGCGCTCGAGCCGGCGCTCCACGTGGTCCCGGTCTGCGACCAGCAGCTCCAGCTTGAACGTCTCGAGGTCGCCGTCGGGGTCGGCGTCCGGGCCGAAGCCGCGCAACACGACGAGCAGCGCGTCGACCTGGCGCAGGTTTCCGAGCTGTGCCTCCCCTGCGCCGGGGACGTCCTGGAGGCGGATTGTCGCCGCGGTGATCTTCTTCGCGTGCACGACGTCCGCGAGCGCATCGAGCCGCTCATCCGCGATCGGCGCCATGCCGACGTTGGTCTTCCCGTACTCGCCTCCACCCGACTTGGTCAGCGCCGTGAAGAGCGACGTCTTGCCGCTGCCCGCCGGGCCGACGATGCCGACTTCGAGTGCCACCGCGCCTAGGAGGGCTCGCGCTGCTCGAGCTGCTTCTGCAGCGACGCAAGTGCGCGGTGCTGGAGCGACTTGATCGCGCCCTCGGTCTTGTCGAGGATCGTCGCCACCGCGCCGTTCGAAAAGTTGAAGACGAACTTCAGGGTCAGAACCTGCTGCTGCTCGAGTGAGAGCTCCTCGATCAGCTCGAGCATCGAGCGCCGGCCGATCGACTCGAGCGCGTTGTGCTCGGCGGAGGTGTGCTCGTCGGGCTCCGGCTCCGGCGGGGTCTCCTCGGGCTGCCAGCGCTTCGTCGCGCGGAAGTGGTCCATCGCGAGGTTGTGGGCGATCCGGAAGAGCCAGGCCGAGAACGGGGCCGACTGCCAGCGGAACCTTCCGATCGCCTCGAGCATCTTCAGGAACGTCTGCGTCGTCAGGTCCTCCGCGTCGTGGCGGTTGCCGACGCTGACGTGCAGGTAGCTGTAGATCCGGTCGAAATGGATGAGGTAGAGCTCCTCGAGCGCTGACCGGTCGCCCTTCTGCGCGAGCTCGACGAGGCCGCGCACACGCGCGGTCTCGCTCCCTTTCTTCTGGGTCGTCGCCTCGGTCATCCGTGTGTTTCTCGTGCCCGGGCCGCGGCGGCCGCTAACTTCGGAGGCTCACGCCTCACCCATTGGCGCCGAAGCCGACGCGGCTCTCGCGGGCCAGGCGCTTCACGTAGACGACCTTCCGCACGAGCACCGTGTACCGGCCGTCCTCGGCCTCGAAGCTCAAGCTCTCCTGCTCCCCGGCGAGCGCCCGGTCGAGGTCGTCGGCCGTCATGGCCGGGACGTACACGCTCAAGACCTGGTTGCCGTCGAAAGCGATCTCGACTCTGACGCGGTCGTTGCTACTCATCGCTCACCAACTCTGCCAGAACGCCACCGGTCGCCTCCGGGTGGACGAACGCCACCTGGAGGCCGAAGAGCCCTCGCCGCGGCGTTTCGTCGATCAACTCGGCTCCCTCGGCCCGCAGGCGGGAGAGCTCCGCGCCCAGGTCGTCGACCTGGAAGGCGACATGGTGCAGGCCGGGCCCACGCTTGGCGACGAACCTCCCGACCGGCGTCTCGGGCCCGAGTGCACGGAGGAGCTCCACCCGGCTCTCGCCCGCGCGCAGCGACGCGGCCTCGACGCCCTGTTCCTCGACGGTCTCGCGATGCTCGAGGGTCGCTCCGAAGAGGCGGACATACGTAGCCAGCACCCGGTCGAGGTCGGCGACGGCGATCCCGATGTGGTGTACGCCCCGGACCGCCATCGCGGCCAAGGGTACTCCGTCGAGCCTGCCTACCCCGTCGGGTCTGCTACCCCGCCTGCGTCTGCGCCGAGAACCCGGATGACACCCACCGACTCGGACGAGCGCGAATCGGGCCGCACGTCCGCGAAGATCCCGATCAGCTCCTCGCGCACGAGCGTCTCCTGGTCGAGGAGCGCCCCCGCGACCCGATCGAGCGCAGGGCGGTGCTCGGAGAGCAGCCGCACCGACTCCGTGTAGGCGTAATCGGTGAGCTGCGACTGCTCGCTGTCGCGAAGCCGCTTGGTCTCTTCGGAGAGCGAATAGTTGTCGGCACGCATCGTGCGTGAGGTGACGGACTCGCCCATGCCCCACTCGAACACCATCGCCCGCGCGATCTGCGTCACCTTCTCGAGATCGTTGGCGGCGCCGTTCGTGACGCGCCCGAACACGAGCTCCTCGGCGGCGCGCCCGGCCAGCGCCAGTACCATCCAGTCGAGCAGCTCCTCCTTCGTCTCGAGGTAGCGCTCCTCCTCCGGCAGGTGCAGGACGTAGCCGAGCGCCGAGCCGCGAGCGATGATCGTCGCCTTCTCGGGCTGCTTGCCGACGAGATGCGAGACGAGCGCATGGCCACCCTCGTGGTAGGCGAGGATGCGCTTCTCCTTGTCGCCGACGACGCGACGCTGCTGGAGGCCGGCGACCACCCGCTCGAGCGCGTAGTCGAAGTCTTCGCGGGTCAGCGCCGTCCGGTCATTGCGACCGGCCGCGATCGCGGCCTCGTTGCAGATGTTCTGGAGATCCGCCCCCGTCAGCCCGGAGGTCTGGCGGGCCACCTCGTTGAGGTCGACGTCGCCGCCGAGCGGCTTGCCGCGCGTGTGCACATCGAGGATCGCGCGCCGGCCCTTCAGGTCGGGTGGGTTGATCAGCACCTGGCGGTCGAAGCGCCCCGGGCGCAGCAGCGCCGGGTCGAGGTCCTGGAGGCGGTTCGAGGCTCCCATCACCACCACCTGGTCGCGGGGGCCGAAGCCGTCCAGCTCGACAAGCAGCTGGTTGAGCGTCTGATCCTGCTCGCGGTTGAAGGACGAGCCGCTGCGCGTCTGGCCGACGGCGTCGAGCTCGTCGATGAAGACGATCGAAGGCGCGTTCTTCCGCGCCTCCTCGAAGAGACGGCGGATGCGCGCCGCGCCGAGGCCCGCGAACATCTCGACGAACGCCGAGGCGCTCTGGGAGTAGAACACGGCGCCGGACTCGTTCGCCACCGCCTTCGCGGCGAGCGTCTTGCCGGTCCCCGGCGGACCGTGGAAGAGGATGCCCTTGGGGACGCGCGCTCCGAGGGCCTCGAAGCGGCCCGGGTCGCGGAGGAAGTCGACGATCTCCTGGAGCTCGGCCTTCGCGTCGTCGAGGCCGGCGACATCCGCCCAGGTGACCGCGGAGGCGGAACCGGGCGTAATCGCCATCGGCTTCACACCGGGCATCCGCTTGACCATCTTCCAGAACAGGTAGACGACCACGCACATGAGGAAGAAGAACGCGAGCGGCAGCGCCAGGCCGATGGCGGACATGAACTTCGAGAAGCCGAACGCGAGAGCCACGAGGGTCTCTTCGGCACCGCGGCGCCCGTACTAAAGCTCGGCGAGTACCTCGTCCACGGTGGCGAAGCGGACGCCGCCCTTGCGCCAGACCTCGACGCAGGCGGCGGTGCGGCCCTCGTCCAGCCCTCGCGTCGCCTCCTCGACGTACGTCACCGAGCGTCCGCGAGCGAGCAGCCCTCGAACGGCGGCGTCGTTGCAGACGTCCGAGGCGACGCCGAAGAGAATCACCTCATCCGGGTCGAGCCGCCCGAGGAGCCGCTCTGCGTGGGGGTTCGTGAAGACGTCGAAGTGCTTCTTCAGGAGCAGGAACTCACGCCCACGCAGCCAGCGGTCGGCCACCTCGGAGAGTGCAAGCGGGACGGGATCGTCCTGGCGGGTCTCCGGGATCTTCTCGGCGCCGCGGGTCCCGCGCAGGCAGTGCGGCGGATACGTCGTTCGGTAGTCCGGGTCGGCCGAGATCTCCGCGTCCGACAGTTCGTGATCGTCGGCGGAGGCGACGTGCGGGATGCCGACCGAACGCGCGGCCTGCACGAGCCGGGCCATCGCAGGCACCGCAGCTTCGGCGTCCGGCACGGCCAGCCTGCCGTCCGCGTGCACGAAGTCCACCTGCGTGTCGACGTCCCAGAGGACGCGCTTCACGTGACGCGCTCGAGCCGGGGGTTCGGCCGATACCGGCGCCCGACCTTCGCGGAGGGCTTGCCGTCGGTGAGGACGATATCCCCGGTGAAGTCGTTCGACCCGCGAATCAGCGAGGAGCCGACGCCGTACGCATCGACCGGCACGCCGTGCTCCTCGAACTCACCGATCTTCTCGACGGTGAAGCCGCCCGAAACAATGATCTTCACGCCGTCGAAGCCACCCGCGTCCAGCGCCTCGCGCACCTTCGAGACGAGCTGTGGGTTGACGCCGGTCGGGGGGAAGTCGCCCATCTCCTCCCACAACGACCGGTCGACGAGCGACTCCGCGGTGTCGAGCCGAACGCCCCACAGGCGCGGCCCCAGCGCTTCTGCCACGGCGAGCGCGGTGCGCACCGAGTCGTTCTCGAAGTCGACGAGCACGGTGACGCTCATATCCTCGGGCGCCCAGGCCGCGAACCGCTCCGCCGCCGTGACCGTGTCCCCGTCGTAGGCCGCGATCAGCGCGTGCGGAACCGTTCCGAGCCCGCTCCCGCCCCACCACGACGCTTGCTCCTCGGTCGTCACGCCGATGGGCGCCCCGACGATCTGGCCGGCGACGTAGGCCGCGTAGCCGTCCCCGGTCTGCACGCGATGGTGATCGTGTCGCGCCGGCATGAAGATGACGGGCTTGCCGTTCGCGGCCTCGAGCACGTTGACGACGTTCGTCGTGATCAGCGTGCGCCGCGCGAGCGTTCCGAGGTACACCGTCTCGAGGTGCGCGAAGGTCGTGTAGTCGCCCTCGATCGTCAACACGGTCTCGTACGGCTCGATCACGTCGCCGTCGTAGAGGGCATGCACCGTGAGTGCGTCCCAGTCGCCCGCGCACAGTTTCAGGATTGCGAGCGCCTCGTCCATCCCGCCGAGGTAGGCGTTCCGCTTCTGGAACACCTGCATGACGACGCTCGGATTGTGGCCGTCGTACCGGAGCGCGTCACGAGTGTGGTTGAAATAGGCGTCGGTGTACCAGCCGGCGCGCATCTTCTCGACCGGAAGGTCGAAGACCTCCGGGTCGAGCCGGCGCCGGGTGCCCGTCACCCAGGCGCTCACGCTTCCTCGAGCGCTCCCTCTTCTTCCAGTGCCAGGCAGGCGTGCAGCGCAGCCTCCGCCACCTCGAGCTGCTCGGCGCTCGGCTCCCGCGTGCCGAGCCGATGCTGGAGCTCGTGCCCCGGCTTCGCGAGCGCGCGCGACAACGCATGGGTTGGGTGGCGCGCCATCCAACCGAAGATCTCCATCGACGCGGCGAGCGCCCCCACCGTGGCCGCCGCCTTCGCGGCAGGGCGCAGCCTTTCCGGCGCTCGCTCGGCGGCCAGGTTGCCGGCGGCGGCGGTCAGCAGCAGCGGACCGACGAGGTGCGAGCCGCAGCGCTCGTGCTCCTTCGGGCGTGACTCGCCGTGCTCGTAGGCGCCGATCGACATGTGCTCGGCGCCGTGGTAGGCGGCGAGCTCGCCGCCGGTGAGAGCGAGCGCCGCCGGGCCGAGCGAGAGCAGGCCGGTCAGGAGCTCACGCGCGGCGGGCCGCAGGCTCGACCGGCGCAGTCTCTTCAGCGCGACGGCGCTGCCGAGCATCGAGGCGAGCACGCGCGGGCGCTCCATGGGCAGCTTCGCCTCGGGCAGCGCGCGCTTGACCTGGGGCAGGAGGGCGAAGACCTCGGCGAGCTTCGCCGGGCCGCGTAGGATCGGATTCGTGACGGCGGCGGCGCGCAGCCTCTTGCGGCGCGCGACGACCTTCAACTCGCCCTTCTCAGTGCGAATCGCGCAGGCCCAGGCACGCGGTCCGTGTACGAGCACGCCGTTTCCAAGCGCCATCCCGCCGAGCCTGACCTTCTCGCTCACAGGTTGGAGCGTAGCCGCAGAGCCGCCTGCAACCGAGCCGCGACCGGCCCGGGGCAGCCGTCGCCGATCGGCCGGCCGTCGACGCGAACGACCGGCATCACCTCGCGGATCGACGAGGTGGTGAAGGCCTCGTCCGCGGCCAGGAGCGCCTCGAGGACGTCGTGGCGCTCCGCGACGTCCTCGAGCTCCTGAACGAGCCCGCGGGTGACGCCGGCGAGCACGCCCGGGCCCGACGGCGGGGTCTGAAGACGATCGCCCGTGCACCACCAGATGTTCGCCGTCGCCGTGTCCAGCAGAGCTCCGCCGGAGACGAAGAGGGCATCGTCGGCGCCGGCGCGCTCGGCTGCGCGCCGTGCCGCAAGCGGTTCCGCGTAGCTCGTCGACTTGACGCCGGCGAGCAGCGCGGTCGGGTGGCGCTCGAACGTGCACAGCGCGAGACCGCGGGCGCGCAGCTCCTCGAGGCCCGGCGGGAGCCCCGCGGCGGTCGCGACGAGCAGCTCCTCGGTACGAATCAGGCGCAGCACGTGGTCCGCCGAGGAGGCGCCCGGTGCGGCGGCGACGAACAGGGCGAGCTCCGCGGCCCCGGGCGCCGACGGCAGGCCGAGCGCACGGATCGAGAGGTCGAACCGAACGAGATGACGGTCGAGCAGGAACGGCCGACCGGCATAAACGCGCACGGTCTCGAAAGCGGCACTCCCCCGCAAGAGCGACTCGTCGGCGGCCGTGAAGACCGGCTCGCCGGGTGCCACGAGCCCTCGGCCCTGCACCCCAACCGCGAGCAGCGTCATGCCGGAACGAGGCCGCCGGCTGCCTGGAGGAGGGGCCGTGCCTTCAACCAGGACTCCTCGATCTCCGCCTCGGCATCCGAGTCCCAGACGATCCCGCCGCCGGCCCAGAGGTGGATGCGCGAAGCAGCGACCGCGAAGGTGCGGATCGTCAGCGCGAGGTCGAAGTCGCCGTTCGCGTGGATCGTCCCGAGCGCGCCCATCGACGCTCCGCGGCCCACCGGCTCCAGCCGCGCGATCTGGTCGACGGCGGCGATCTTCGGTGCGCCGGTGATCGAGCCGCCGGGGAAGGTCGCGTTCAGGAGCTCGGCGAGCGACACCCCGGGCCGCAGCCGCCCTTCGACGGTCGAGACGAGGTGGGTGACACCGCAGAGCTCGCGCTGGGCCATCAGTTCAGGCCAGCGGATGCTGCCGGGCTCGCAGACCCGCGAGAGGTCGTTGCGCTCGAGGTCGACGATCATCACGTGTTCGGCCTCGTCCTTGTCGTCGTCGACGTCCTCGCCGAGCGGCCGCGTGCCCTTGATCGGCTTCGTCCAGACCCGGTCGCCCCGGCGGGCGAGGAAGAGCTCGGGCGACGCCGAGACGATCGCCCACCCGTGGCCGACGAGGGGCCGTGGGTGCAGGGGCGCAAGCGGCGCGAGCGCGGCGGCCAGCCCGCGCGGGTCGCCCGTGAACGGCGCGGCGAGATGCTGGACGAGGTTCACCTGGTAGACGTCGCCGCGCCCGATCGCGGCGCGCGCCGCCTCGATCGCGGTGGCGTGGTCGGAGGGATCCCAGCTCGCCTCCCACTCCCCGATCCGGAACGAGCTCTCGGACGCATCGGCGGTGGCGGCGGCGACGCGTGCACCGCGCACCCGACAGGCGAGGAGCGGCAGCACGCACGGCTCCGGGGGCGGAGGCGCCGGGTCGCGCCGCAGCGGCGCCGAGAGGCCGTAGCCGAGGTAGAGATCGGCGACCGTCCCCGGGCGCAGGTGCGCGGCGAGGTGAGCCTCGAGGCGTTCGAACGCGTGCTCGGGGTCGTGGAGCTCGAGCATCACGCGCAGCCGCGCATCAGCCGCAAACGGCTTGTGCGGCGTGGCGCATGAAGCGGGCGCCGAGCTCGAGATCCGCGACCGGGATGCGCTCGTTCGCGGAGTGGATCAGACGCGCGGCCGTCTCCGAGTCCATCGCGCGCGCCGGGAAGAAGCCGTAGGCGACCGTACCGAACGCCTCGCGCATCCAGTGCGAGTCGGTGAAGCCGGCGACGCAGGTCGGTGCCGCGACCGCGCCGGGTTCCTCCTCCGAGACGAACGACTGGACGCTGTCCCAGAGTGGGCCGCCGATCGGCGACCGCGTGCCGCCCTGACGTTCGTAGTTGACGAGCTCGTAGTCGCCGTCGCCGAGCCACGCTCGGAGGTCGCGCTCGGCCTCCTCCGGCGTCTGCCCCGGCAGGAGCCGGACGTCGACCGTTACCTCGCACAGAGCAGGGATGACGTTGCGCTTGTTGGAGGCACGCACCATCGTCGGCGCGACCGTCATCGCGAGCAGCGGCTCGATCAGCTCGGCCGCGAGCGGCGCGATCCGGTGCGCGACCGGGAGGGCGTCGCTGGGCGACGGCACGGCGGCCAGTAGCACCGCGAGGAACGCCTCGACCTCCGGGATCAGCCGCGGCTCGACGCGAAAGGCGCCGAGTCGCTCCACGAGCGGCGCCGCCTTGACGAGTGCGTTGTCGGCGATGCCCGGCATCGACGCGTGGCCGCTACGCCCGTGCACCAGGAGCCGAAACGGCGCGCTCATCTTCTCGGCGGTCGCGCAGAGATAGAGCACCTTCCCGCCGAGCTCCACGCGATCGCCCGCGCCCTCGTTGAGGGAGAAGTCCGCCCGGACGGCGTCGGGATGCGCCTCGACGAGCCACTGCAGCCCGAAGCCGTCGCCGACCTCCTCATCGGCGGCCGCGACGAAGATCAGGTCGCCCGAGCCCCGCCACCCTGCCCGCGCGAGGGTCGTGAGGGCAACCGCGCTCGCGACCACCTCGCCCTTCATATCGAGCGCGCCGCGGCCCCAGACGTGGTCGTCGACGAGCTCGCCGCCGAACGGGTCACGCTCCCACTCCGCGGCGTCCGCCAGGACGACGTCGGTGTGCGAGAGCAGTGCGAGCGACGGCCCGTCACCTCGACCCCGGATGCGCCCGACGAGATTGGCACGCTCGGGGACGCGCGCGTGCAGCTCGCACTCGACGCCCGCCGCCTCCAGGTAGTCGCGCAGGAGCTCGGCGGCGGCGGTCTCGTTTCCCGGCGGATTCGTGGTATCGAGCCGGATCAGTTCCTGCAGGAGCTCGACGGCCTCGCTCACTTTCTCCTGCCGAGCACGAGCAGGTAGCGGCGCGGCGCACGCACGCGCCCGTCCTTCCTCCGGTAGTTCTCGTAGAGCTCGACGAACGCCTGGTGAAACTCCTCCGCTTGCGCTTCGTCGAGGCGTTGCAGGAGGACGACGACCGGCGGCGCCGACTCGGAGAAGAGCTTCCAGATCTCCTCGCCGGAGGACGCCTCCAGCCAGAGTGTCCCGTCCTCGAACTCGAGCTCGAAGTCCTGGCCGAGCATGTCCTCGACATGGTCCTCACGGCCCCATTCGTAGGCCTCGCGTCCTTCGATGGGCTCGTCGCTGAAGCGGCGATAGAGCTCGCCGAGCTTGGGGTTCGGCTTCCAGGCCGTGAACCCGAGTCGGCCGCCGACGCGGCTGACGCGCGCGAGCTCGGAGGCGACGTTCGCGTGGTCGGGGGCGAAGACGAGACCGAACGCCGACGCGAGCACGTCGAAACAGGCGTCGTCGTACGGAAGGTATTCGACGTCGCCGAGGTCGAAGGAGACGCCGACCCCCTCCTGCTCCGCGCGCCGGCGCGCCTTCTCGATCATCGGCGCGGCGACGTCGATCGCCGTCACCGCGCCCCCCGCCCGCGCGGCGCGGATCGCCACCTCGCCGGTGCCGGTCGCGAGATCGAGCACCCGGTCACCGGGCGCGATCGCGAGCAGCTCGACCAGTTGGTCGTGCACCGGGGCGAAGCGGGCGGCGATCCGCTCGTAGCTGCCGACGCCCCAGGTCTCGCTCATCCACTCAGAGCATACTTTCGGCGTGGGTGACCTCTTCAGCGAGGCCGCGGGGCGCCGCCTCGACGCGTCGGCGCCGCTCGCGCAGCGTCTGCGCCCGGCGACGCTCGCTGATTTCGTCGGGCAGGTGCACGTGATCGGTCCGGGCCGCGCGTTACGGCTTGCGATCGAGCAGGACCGCGTGCCGTCGATGATCCTCTACGGCCCACCCGGCTCGGGGAAGACCACGCTGGCGCGCATCGTTGCCCACACGACCGGCGCCGAGTTCGAGGAGCTCTCGGCCGTCTCCGCGACGGTCGCGAACGTGCGCCAGGTGCTCGCCGCCGCGCGCGAGCGGCTCGGCGCGAGCGGCCGCCGCACGATCCTCTTTCTCGACGAAATCCACCGCTTCAACAAGGCACAGCAGGACGCGCTGCTGCCGGGTGTCGAGGAGGGATTGCTGACGCTGATCGGCGCGACGACCGAGAACCCGTATTTCGAGGTCAACTCGGCGCTGCTCTCGCGCGCGCAGATCTACGAGCTCGAGCCACTCTCGGACGAGACGCTGCGCGAGGTCGTGCGGCGCGGCGCGGCGGCTCTTGGTACCGAGGTTCCGGACGGCGTCGAGGAGCTGATTGCACGGCGGGCCGGCGGTGATGCGCGAAACGCGCTGAACATCCTCGAGCTCTCGACCCAGACCTCCGGCGCCGAGGGTGTCACGGTCGAGGCCCGCCACGTCGACGACGCGGCCCGCAAGCGGCCGCTCGTCTACGACAAGGGCGGCGACGCGCACTACGACTTCATCTCGGCCTGGATCAAGGCGGCCCGCGCCGGCGACGTGCAGGCGTCCGTCTACTACCTCGCGGCGATGCTCGAAGGCGGCGAGGACGGGCGTTTCATCGCACGGCGGATGATCGTGTTCGCGTCCGAGGACATCGGCAACGCCGACCCGCAGGCTCTGCTCGTCGCCGTCGCCGCAGCGCACGCCGTCGAGCACGTCGGCCTGCCGGAGGCGCGCCTCAACCTCGCGCAGGCGGCCGTCTACCTCGCCCGCGCGCCGAAGTCGAATGCGTCGTATCGCGCGCTCGGCAAGGCAACGCAGGACGTGCGCGAGCGAGGCCATCTCCGGCCCCCCGACGCGGTCCGGTCTGCCGCCTATCCCGGCGCGCGCAAGCTCGGCCGGGGGCAGGGTTATCTCTATCCGCACGACGATCCGCGGGGCTTCGAGGTCGACTGCCTGCCGGAGGAGCTCGCCGGCAGCGTCTACTACGAGCCGTCGGGGAGCGGCGAGGAGGTCGACGTCGAGCGATCGGCGGCGGCGAAGGCGCGACCGCCTGGGGCCGATCGCTCGTGATCGCTAGAGGATCCGCGCGCCGAGCGCGCTTGCGACGAGCTCGACCGCCAGCGTGCCGGTCGCGTTCTCGCGGTCGAGGATCGGATTGACCTCGACGACGTCGATTGAATCCAGCACCCCCGATTCGGAGACCATCTCGAGCGCCAGGTGCGCCTCGCGGTAGGAGAGACCGCCGCGGAGCGGGGTGCCGACGCCGGGCGCGAACATCGGGTCGACGGCGTCGAGGTCGAGGCTGACGTGCAGGAACCGCGACCCTGCGAGAAACTCGAGCGCCTCGGAGAGCACGATCTGGAGCCCGCGCTTGTCGATCTCGCTCATCGTGTAGACCCGCACGTCGAGCTCGGCGATCAGCGCACGCTCTCCTGGATCGAGCGAGCGGACGCCGACGAGCGCGGCACGTGCGACCGAAGGCGTCGGGTAGGCCTCGGTGTCGAACCGGTCGCCGCCGGCGCCGAGCGCAGCGGCCAGCGGCATGCCGTGAACGTTCCCGGTCGGCGAGGTACCCGGCCGGTTCAGGTCGCCGTGCGCGTCGATCCAGAGGGTTGCGCCGACGCCGCGCGCCTTCGCCATCCCGCCAAGCGTGCCCATCGCGATCGAGTGATCGCCGCCGAGCACGACCGGTACGAGCCCCTGGCTGGCCGCGTCCTCGACGAGCTGGGCGACGCGCTCGCACACCTGCATGATCGGAGCCAGGTAGCGGGCGCTGGGCTCGCCCTCGTCGGTCGCCTCCGGGACCGGCGAGCGGACGTCGCCCCAGTCGGCGACCTCCCGGCCGAGCGCACGGATCCGCGACTCGAGGCCCGCATACCGGATCGCCGACGGCCCCATGTCGACGCCGCGGCGGCCGGCGCCGAGATCGAGCCCGGCGCCGATGATCGCAACGGCACCCGGGGGTTCTTCGGCACTCATCGGGAATAGGCTACGGCGTACCCATGCCGGCCGGCCCGATCAAGGTGCTCATCGCCGATGACGACCCGCTCTTCCACGAGTCGCTGCGCGCCCTGATCGAGCGCCAGCCCGAGCTGACAGTGGTCGCCGAAGCGACGGACGGGCTCGAGGCGATCGAACTCGCGGACGAGCTCGACCCCGACGCGGTCGTTCTCGATCTGCACATGCCGCGCCTCGACGGCGTGACTACCCTTGCGCGGCTGCGGCACGACCGTCCGAACCTCTGCCTGATCGCCCTCACCGGCGACTCGAACGCGAGCCTGCACCAGGCCGCCCACGACTCCGGGGCGGACGCGGTGCTGCAGAAGCACGAGCTCGCGCGCCTGCTCGTGCAACGGCTCACCGCGGGGCGAACGATCGTGTAGTGCACTTCCTCCTAGAGGGCCTACTGGTCGCGGAAGCGCAACTGCGCCCCCGTCGGCGAGTCGAGCTCGATGCCGAGCGTGGCGAGCTTCGTTCGCGCGATCAGGTCGTCGAGCTCGTCGGGAAACCTGCTCAGCCCCGCCGGAGCGAGGCCCGACGCGAGGTGATGCACCGAGAGCGCCTGCACCGAGAACGAGAGGTCCATGATCTCGATCGGGTTGCCGTCGAGGCCGGCGATGTTGACGAGCGCTCCCTCGGCGAGCACATGCGCGCGGCGGCCGTCGATCACGTAGGTCCTGACCTGCGCGCGCGCGTCGACCACACGATCGGCCACCGCAGCCAGGGCGGGGACGTCGATCTCGCGATCATGGTGCCCGGCATTCGCGAGCACGACACCGTCCTTGAGGTGCGCGATCGCGTCGGCGCCGACAGCCTCGATCAGGCCGGTGGCCGTGAGCACAACGTCGGCGTCGGGAAGGGCGACGAGGAGCGGTGCGACGCGGAAGCCGTCCATGTGCGCCGTCAGGGCACGTACCGGGTCGATCTCGACAACCGTCACGCGTCCACCGAGCCCGTGCGCGGCCTTCGCGAGCCCCTTGCCGACCCAGCCGTACCCGACGATGCAGAACTCGCGTCCTGCCGCGAGCAGGTTTGTGAGCGCGAGTACGGCGGTCAGCGTCGACTGGCCCGTCCCATACGGGTTGTCGAACATGTGCTTGCAGCGCGCATCGTTCGCCGCGATCGCGGCGAACGAAAGGTTCTCCTGCGCCTCGAGCGCGCGCAGGCGAACGACGCCGGTGGTCGTCTCCTCGCTCACTCCCCGAAGCCGTTCGTAGAGGTCGGGCCGGTGTTCGGCCATTCGACGCGTCAACTCGAGCCCGTCGTCGATCACGAACTCGGGGCCGGTTTCCGCAACGGCGATCAGGTCGGCGGTGAACTCGTCCGCAGGGACACCGTGCCGCGCGTGCACCTCGACGCCGCGCTCGACAAGCGCCGCACAGACCGTGTCCTGCGTCGAGAGCGCGTTGCTGCCCGCGGCGACCACCTCCGCACCGGCCGCGCGCAGCGCGAGCACGAGGCACGCGGTCTTCGCTTCGAGGTGCACGGCGACGGCGACCCTGCGACCGCGGAGCGCTCCGTCGGACAGGCGCTCCTGCACGAGGCGGTGCAAGACAGGCATGTGCTGGGCAGCCCACTCGATGCGGCGGTGCCCTTCGGGCGCGAGGGCCGGGTCTGCGATGCGAGAGCGGCCGGCAACGTCGGCGGAGGCCGTCATTGAAGTGGCGAGGGCCGGACTTGAACCGGCGACACCACGGTTTTCAGCCGTGTGCTCTACCAACTGAGCTACCTCGCCGCGCGGGCGAAAGTCTAGCCGCACGAAAAGAGACGTCCGGACCGGTGATACCGCGTCGCGAACGTCTCCGTGCTGCGAATCCTACGACGGCTCGGCCTTGCGGGCAAGCAGCGACACGCCGGGCTCCGCCGAGAAGTCTGCAACGTGCGTGAAGCCGCGGCGGGCAAGCTCAGCACGCAGCCGCGCCGGCGGCACCCAAATCGGCGTGCGAGCACCGAGCGAGTACGCGATCGCCACATGCCCGCCGGGTGCGGTGACGCGGGCGAGTTCATCGAAGAACGGGATCATGTTGTTCAGCGTCACGAGGTCGAACGCGGAGTCGGCGAAGGGCAACGCGGCAGCGTCCGCGTGGGCGTAGCGCTCGCGGTCGCTCGAGGCGCGCCGTTGCGCCTCGCGCACCATTCCCTCCGAGACGTCGACGCCGGTCACCTCGGCCGCGTCCCAGCGC
>JALYLO010000067.1 GCA_030774175.1 Actinomycetota bacterium | reverse complement strand
TGGCCGAACCGGCTCGTCTGGAACTCGCTTCCGAGCCACCTCGACCGTTTCCAGACGTGGCTGAGCGACCGCCGCAACACCGCCCACCCAAGCTTCGCCTTCGCGATCTTCAACGGCTTCGCGACCTTCCTCGACAACCTCGTCTCCTGGTTCACGACGTTCTTTCAGAAGCTGACCTGGGTCGGCACGGTTGCGCTCGGCACGCTGGTAGTGCTGCGCTTCGGGCACTGGAAGCAGGCGTTCGGCGTCCTCGCGGCGTTCGCCTCGTTCGCCCTGATGGGACTCTGGGAGCAGAGCGTGCAGACCTTCGCGCTGATGGTCGCCGCGGTCGGGCTGTCCCTGCTCGTGGGGATGCCGCTCGGCGTGATCGCCGGCCGCTCCGACCGTTTCCTCCGCTTCCTGACCCCGCTGCTCGACGCGGCGCAGATCGTGCCGGCATTCGCGTATCTGATGCCGGTCGTGATCCTGTTCTCGGTCGGGCCGGGCGCGGCGGTGGTCACGACGATGATCTACGCGATCCCGCCGGCGATCCGGATCACGGCGCTCGGCATCCGCGGCGTCCCCGCGAACACCGTCGAGGCCGCCGCGGCGATGGGGTCGACGCGCTGGCAGACGATCGCGAAGGTACAGCTCCCGCTCGCGCGGCGGATGCTGCTGCTCGCGGTGAACCAGACGATCCTGTTCGCGCTCTCGATGGTCGTGATCGCGGGGCTGATCGGCGGCGCCGGGCTCGGCGACGTCGTCACGAACGGGCTCTACACGAACCCGGCTCTCGCGATCCTCGGCGGCTTCGCGATCGTGATCATGGCGATCGCGCTCGACCGTTCGACCGAATCGATCGCCAACCGCACCGACCCGGCACGGCGGCACCTGACCGACGAGAAGAAGCTGCGGCTACGCCTCTTCACGCTCGCGTCGGTCGCCGGCGTCGGGCTCGCCGTCGGGCTCGGCTACGCCTTCGGCGCACGTGGGATCTACTCCGGACGGACGGCGCAGGAGTGGCTGCTGCGCTACGTCCAGAAGGCGCTCGACTACGTGCAGAACCCGTTCACGTGGATCTTCCACATCACCGAGCCGACGGGGAACTTCATCGTCCAGCGCGGGCTCCAGCCGCTAAACAGCTTCTTCACCGAGACGCCCTGGCCGGTGATGTTCCTTGGCCTCGTCGCGATCGCGTTCCTCGTCAGCGGGCGGCGGCCGGCGGCGATCACGGCGGTGATGTTCGGGACGATCGGCGTGATGGGCGAGTGGGCGACCTCGATGGGCACGCTCGCGCAGGTGCTCGTCGCGACTCTGATGACCGTCGTGTTCGGGGTCGCGCTCGGCGTCTGGGCGGCGGAGAGCCGGGTCGTCGACCGGATCCTGCGTCCGATCAACGACGTCCTGCAGACATTGCCCCAGCTCGTCTACATCATCCCGTTCATCTACCTGATGCCCGTGTCGCAGGTGCCGGGGGTCGTCGCCTCGGTGCTGTACGCGGTGCCCCTCGTGATCCGGCTCGTCGCGAGCGGCCTGCGCGGCGTCTCGCCCGAGGCGGTCGAGGCGGCGGGCGCGTTCGGCGCCACGCGGCGGCAGGTGCTGCTGAAGGTCAAGATCCCGCTAGCGCGCGACGCGATTATGCTCGGCGTCAACCAGGGGATCATCATGGTCCTCGCCGTCGTCGTGATCGGTGGGCTGGTCGGCTCCGGCGGGCTCGGCTACCAGGTTGCGCAGGGGCTCCAGCGCAACGCGTTCGGGCTGGGCGTGATCGCATCGGTCGCGATCCTTGCGCTCGGGATCGCGCTCGACCGGACGACCCGGGGACGCGCACGCGCCCGACAAGAGGGGGCGCTTTGACGTCTCACAACCGAGGGGCACATCGAGAGCAGGAAAAGGAGGAACGAATGTCGGATCGATTCAGAATCTGGCGGGGCCGCCCGATCGTCGCGGCCGCGCTGGCTCTCGTCGTCGTCGCGGGGCTCGCAGCGGCCGGAACGGCAACCGCCACGACCACAAAAAGCTGCGGCACGGTCACCCTCAACGAACAGGCGTGGGCTGGCTCGACGGCTAACACGTACGTGGCCAAAGCCGCGC
>JALYLO010000066.1 GCA_030774175.1 Actinomycetota bacterium | reverse complement strand
GCGGCCGCCGCGTTCACCGCGCCAATCACCTCGCTCTGCGCCGGCAGCGGCGCGTGACCGAGGGTGAAGAGACGGTCGACCTCCTCGTCCCACTCGCGCACGAGCAGCTCTGCTTCTTCGCGGTAGGTGCTGTCGACCGACCAGCCGCCGAGCGCATCGGCCAGCGCTTCGAGCGCGGCGCGCGCGTCCGCGGTGATGGCGGTCCCCCGCTTCGCCGAATCGATCTCGGCGACGTTGATCGAGAGGAACTCCGCGTTACGGAACGCGGTGTTCGACGCAGTGGTGAAGTCCGTCCAGCGCGTGCCGACGCCGACGACGAGATCGGCGTCGCGGGCAATGCGATTTGCGGCGAGAGTGCCGGTCGCGCCGACCGCGCCGAGCAGCAGCGGGTGGCCGTGCAGCAGCGATCCCGTGCCCGCCTGCGTGACGGCGACAGGAATCCCCGTCAGGTCGGCGAGCCGCGCGAGCGCGTGCGTCGCCTCGCTGTAGACGACGCCACCGCCGGCGACGATCAGCGGCCGGCGCGCCGAGCGGATGGCGGCGACGGCGCGTCCGAGTGCCTCCTCGTCCGGGCCGGTGCGCGGCACGTACCACACCCGGTGCTCGAACAGCTCCTCCGGCCACTCGTACGCTTCCGCCTGAACGTCCTGTGGCAGCGCGAGCGTGGCCGCGCCGGTCTCGGCCGGGGAGGTGAGGACGCGCATCGCGGCGAGCGCCGCAGGAACGAGCTGCTCCGGCCGCCAGATCCGGTCGAAGTACCGGGAGACGGCGACGAAGCAGTCGTTGACGGAGATGTCCCCGCGCGCCGGCACCTCGAGCTGCTGCAGCACCGGCTCCGATCGGCGCGTCGCGAAGATGTCGCCGGGTAGTAGGAGCACGGGAAGCCTGTTGATCGTCGCGAGCGCCGCGCCGGTGACCATGTTCGTCGCTCCCGGGCCGATCGACGTCGTGCATGCGAGAGCGCCCAGACGGTTGCGCATGCGCGCATAACCGACGGCGGCGTGCACCATCGACTGTTCGTTCCGCGCCTGGTAGTACGTCAGCAGGTCGGGATGCTGGTGCAGCGCCTGTCCGATTCCGGCGACGTTGCCGTGCCCGAAGATCCCGAAGCAACCGCCGAAGAAACGGTGCTCGATGCCGTCGCGCTCGACGAACTGCGCGGCCAGGAAGCGGAGAAGCGCCTGGCCGACGGTCAGCCGGATCGTCGCGGAGCCGCGACGTGCGCCGCGGCTCCGCTTCGTTTCCTCGCTCAGCGCCACTTAGCCCGAGAAGACCTCGTTGAAGGCGTCGATGTACGCCTGCGTGTTGCCCGACGGCCCCTTCAGCGTCATCGACAGCGGGCGCTCGGGATGGTTGTAGAAGAAGCGGTCGGCCCGCTCTTTGTGCCCGGTGTCGACCAGGATCTTGTAGGCCTTCTCGTTGAACAGCGGCCGGCCGTTCGCGAGGAAGTTCTTCGCAATCCAGGGCGCCTGCTCCATCGTGTTGATGAACTTCTCGAACGAGCTCTGGTTGTGCGACTCCTTGAGCAGCATCTCCGCGTCCATCCAACCGTAGAGGCCTTCCTTCGGGTCGGCCGACTGGATCAGCGGCCCGTGCGCGTCCTTGACGCGGGCGTCGGTGCCGATGTTCTCGATCGTCAGCCACGCCGACTCGTCCGTGAGGGCGCGCACCACCTCGGGGTTCTGCGAGACAAGTTTCAGCACGTTCGGCTTGAACGCCTTCAGGAACTGCTTCGCACGCGAGATCTCGCCCGTCGTCATGGTGTACGGGTGCTTCGCGCCGGTCGCGATGCCGGCCATTGCCATCAGGTCGGTCGGCTGGTTCTCGACCACGATCTTCTTCCGATACTTCGGGTCGAGCAGCGCGTGGTACGAGTCCGGCTTCGTGGTGACGTGCTTCGGGTTGTAATAGATCTGGAGGCTCGACCAACCGAATGGGTAGCCCATCTGGTTCGAGCCGGCCTTCCAGAAGGGCACGTCCAGGGCGACCGGATACAGCTGCTTCGAGACCGGGAACGACCTGATGTCAAACGGGACGATCAGTCCCTCCTTGTAGAACTTCGGCACCCAGAGCGCGTCCTCCGACGAGATGTCCCAGGCGCCGCCACCGTGCTTCACCTTGATGTAGGCGTCCGAGTCGTCGGTGATCAGCTGCACGCGACCGGCGACCCCGATCTGGCCCTTGACCTTCTGCAGCTGGTTCGAAAAGTAGTGATCGGACCAGGTCAGCCAGTTGAGAGTGACGCCGCTGGCCCGGACCTGCGACGCGCCGAGCGCGCGCCCGGCACTGCCGAGCGTGCGTGCCGCCACCAGCCCGGCGGCCCCCGCTGCGCCCGCTGCCAGGAAGCCCTTCCGCGTCACCGGCCGTTCGAGGTGCTCCATCTTCCGTTCGCCTCCTCCGTCGGTTGGCCACCCGCACGCAGCTCGGCAGATGTCGGTTGCGCGAGGCGCGGCGAACGTACCATGATGCGGACAACGTGTCCAGCACCCGGAACGCTCCCCTGAGGATCGGGGTCGTCGGCGGCGGAATGATCGCCCAGGCAATGCACCTGCCGCACCTGAACGAGCTCCAGGACCGCTTTGCGCTTGCAGCTCTCGCGGAGCCCTCGGCGACCGTGCGCGACGCCCTGTGCGCGCGGTTCGGCATCGCCGGCTCGTACGCCGACTGGTGCTCGATGTTCGACGGCGCGGCGCTCGAGGCGGTGCTGATCGCCTCGCCCGCCGGCACCCACGTCGAGATCGTCCTCGCGGCGCTCGACACCGGCCTGCACGTCTTCTGCGAGAAGCCGCTCGCGATCATGATCGCCGACATCGACCGGATCGTGGCGGCACGCGACCGCGCCCAGCGTGTCGTGCAGGTCGGTTACATGAAGCGGCACGACCCCGCGTTCCGGCGCGCGCTCGAGGAGCTGCCGGAGTCCGCCGCCGAGCTTCGCTACGTGAATATCGTCGTCAACGACCCGGAGTGGCTGCCGTACTTCTTGCCCGGCGACATCCTGCGCGGGAGCGACGTCCCCGTCGCGGTGATCGAGGCATCGCGTCGCGCCGAGAGCGAGCAGGTCGAGGAGGCGGTCGGCCGCGGCGACCCCGAGGCGTGCTTCGCGTTCTCGGACGGCTATCTCGGCTCGCTTGTGCACCACGTCAACATCGTCAACGGGTTCCTGGAGCAGATGGGCGAGCCGCTCCCGTCACAGGTCGTCGACGGGTCGTGGTGGAATGGTGGCCGTTCCGTTGCCGGGTACTGCACGCTGCAGAACGGGTCGCGCTGGGACAGCGCGTGGATCCAGCTGCTCGACACCCGCGAGTACCGCGAGTCGATCCAGCTCTTCTTCGATACGTCTGTTCGGTCGCTTACGTTCCCGTCACCGTGGCTGAAGATGAGCCCGACGCTATACGAGCGGCAGGATGCGGACGGATTTGCGAACGCGGTGAGCCGGTACCGCTCCTTCGAGGAGGCGTTTCGTCGCGAGCTCGTGCACTTTCACGACTGCTGCGTCGACGGCGCCGCCTGCCTGACACCGCCGGAGCAGGCGCGGATCGACACGGAGCTCCTCACCCGGATGTTCCTCGCCGCCGATCGCGGTTAGAGCTCGCGCGGGAGCGCCCGCCCTCGCTCCGCGAGGATCTCCGCGAGCACCTCGTACATCAGCTCCTCGTCGAGCGACAGGGTGCCGTTGAGGTCGAAGCAGACGGCGCTCGTCAGGGCAGCCCGAGCGCGGTCTTCGCGCGCTCGGCGGCCTCGATCGCCGCGACCGCGTCGTCGACCGTCGCGCCCTCGCCACGTCCCAGCGCGAAGTCCTCCGCCTGCGCGCGAAGCGCCGCCGCGATCGTCTCCACGCCGTCGGGCGGGGCGACGAACTCGATCCGCTCGGCGCCGTCGAGCCCGATCACCTCGATCCGGCAGACCTCTCCCGGCGGGTGGCGCCGCCCGAGCGTCACCGCGGCGGCGATCCCGCCGTCGAGTGCGAGCGCTAGCTGCACGAGCTCCGGGTCACCGTCGACGGGCTCGTCCCACCCAACCTCGCCCGAGACGCCGGTGACCGAGGTGATCTCCTGCCCGGTCAGCCACCGCAGCTCGTCGAGCTCGTGGACGCCCATGTCCACGACGATCCCGCCGCTCGAGCGAGGATCGCGAAAGCCCCGCGCCGGTGGCAGCTCGTCCAGCTGGGCGCACGAGACGAAGACGACGTCGCCGAGCTCGCCGTCGAGCACGTGCTCCCGCAGCTGACGGAGCGCAGGCACGAATCGGCGCCAGTATGCGACCTGAAGGGGCGTGTCGAGGGCGGCGATCGCGCGCGTCTCGCCGCTGGTGAGCCCGCACGGCTTCTCGCAGAGGATCGGCAGCCCGAGCTCGGCGAGCTGGGTCACGACCTGGAGGTGGAAGCGCGTCGGCACGCAGACGAGGGCGCCGTCGACGTCGGGCAGGGCATCGAGCGTCGCACGCGGAGCGCCGACGCCGGCGGCGGCGAGATCCGACGGCTCGACGACGCAGGCGATCTCGACCGTCCGCGACGAGGCGAGCGCCCGCGCGTGCGTCGCGCCCATGCGGCCGGCGCCGACGAGGGCGAGCCGGAAGGCCATTACTCGACCAGCGGGACCCGCGGATCCGACTGCAGCCTTTCCCAGGCGGGGCGGATCCAGGCGAGGTCGGGATCGTCGGCGGACTGCATCGTCCGCCGGTCGCCGGCGAGGGCGTTGAGGTAAGACAGGTCGTAGCCGTGGGCAGCTGCGGTGGTGTGGTAGCCGTACGGGACGAGCAGCAGGTCGTCGTTGCGTACGGTCTCCGTCAGGTCGAGCCCGTGCCTCGGGCTGTAGAGCCGCTGCATTGCGAAGGCGCCGGCGCGGTCTCCGCGGGTCCGGAAGTAGTACGTCTCCTCGAGCACCGCCTCCTGGTCGCCGCGCTCCTCGTCGTGCTTGTGCGGCGGGTAGCTCGACCAGTTGCCGGACGGCGTGTAGACCTCGACGACGAGGATGCGCTCGGCCGGGAAGTCGGGCTTGACGATGTGCGTGATCTGCCGCGTCGCGTTGCCGGAGCCACGCACTTCGATCTCGACGTCCTCGGGCGGGATCGCCTTCGGCTCGCGACGGCGCCCGGCACGCGCGCCGCAGAGCGCAAGCTCCGCGCGCCCCTCGAGCTCCGCTTGCGTGTCGCGCGGGAGGTAGAGGGAGCGCGGCAGCCCTGCGAAGACGTCGCTGCGACCGCCCACCTCCCACTCAGCTCCCTCGGTACGGACAGTGGCGTCGCCCGAGAGCGGGACGATCGCGACCTCGTCCTCGCCGGTGTCGAAGCTGATGCGCCCGTCGAGGCGGACGACGCGGAACGAGAGATGGCTCCAGCCTGCGCTCGCCGGCGTCACTTCGTCCCACTCGCCCGAACGCAGCAGGAGCGTCACGGCACCTCCACCTGTGTGAGCTCGTCAAGTGTTGGCATCGCCTCGGAGCAGGCGATCCGCTGCGCAACGTGGGCGCCCGCCGCGTTGCCGAGACGCACCGCCTCGCGAAGCCCGAGGTCGCGCACGATCGCGTAGCCCACGGCGGCGGCAAACGCATCTCCCGCACCCAGGCCGTTGGCGACCTCGACCGGAAGCCCCGGCACGTCGACGACCTCGCCCTCGCTGTGCAGGGCGGCCCCGTTCTCGCCGCGCTTGAGGATCAGCGCCGGCACGAGCGCGAGCAGCTCATCCAGGCCCCCGGCGGCGTCGACCTCGTCGGTGTTCCCGATGACCACGTCGGCGAGGCCGGCCGCCTCCTGCACGGCCTCCCGGTAGGCGCCCGCGTCGTCCCAGAGGGAGGGCCGCCAGTCGAGGTCGAAGACGGTCGTGCCGCGGTGCGCCGCGAGCGCGGCGAGCGTCGTCTCCCGGCTCGGCGACTGGGCCAGGCCCGTGCCGGTGGCGAAGAGGACGGGAGCGGCGGCGACGTCGTCGGCGTCGAAGTCCTGCGTCTGCAGTTGCCAGTCGGGTGCCGACGGCCGGCGGTAGAAGGTGATCGGGAAGTGGTCCGGCGGCCAGATCTCGCAGAAGGTCGGCGGCGTCAGCCAGTAGCCGTCGACAGCGAGGAAGCGCGTGTCGACGCCCTCGCTGTCGAGGAAGTCCCGCACGAACAGGCCGTGGCCGTCGTCACCGACACGCGAGACAATGGCCGTGCGGACGCCGAGCCGCGCAAGCCCCGTCGACACGTTGCCGGCGAAGCCGCCGACGTAGCGCGTGTAGTGGCGGACCTGACGCAGCGGCGTGCGCAGGTCGTCCGGGTAGAGGTCGACGCCGACGCGGCCCATCACGACGGCCTCGATCACGCAAGCCACTCCTCGACGAGCGCCCGGTTGCGCTCGTCCGCCGCCCGGACGGCCGGCATGTCGTGGACGGTCACCGCGACGCGGTCCTGCTCGATCACGCCCCAGCCGTCCAGCTCACGCACCTTGGGCAGCGCCAGGAACTCGCGTAGTGGGACAACACCGGCGCCGAACTCACAGAAGATCCCGAGCGGCCAGGCCTCGTCCATGTCCACCTCGCCGCGCCCGAGCCGGCCGAGCAGCGCCCCGTCGACGTCCTTCAGATGGACGTGCCGAAGGCGCTCGGCGTGACGCCGGGCGAGCTCGACTGGGTCGCCGCCCCCGACGATCGTGTGGCCCGTGTCGATGCAGAGCGCGACATCCGTCTGCGCGAGCATCTCCTCGACCTCCTCGACCGACTCGACGTGCGTGGCGGCGTGCGGGTGCAGCGCGACGTCGAGGCCTCGGCTGCGCACGATCTCCGCGGCCCGCTGCAGCCGCTCGGCTGCCCGGTCGAGCGTCGCGGCGTCCCAGGCGGTCGCGTGCCGCCGCTCGTCGCTCCCGGCCGCCCGCGCGCGCTCTGGCGTCTCCATGTCCGCGAGCAGGACGATGCCGCCGTCGCCGGTTGCCTCCAGCACCTCGACGGTCTTGTCGAGCGCGGCGAGGTCTTGCTCGAAGCCGTCGGGGTCGTCGAGTCGCAGCGGCAGGAAGGTCGCGATCAGCTCGACGCCGTACCGTCGCGCCCGCTCGACCGCAGCGGCGCCGTCCGGCGCGAAGTATCCGGGCGGCCCGGTCTCCGTCGCCGTGTAGCCCATGTCGACGATCGTCTCGAGGAACGTCTCGGGCGGGATCAGGTCGGACCGGTCGATCGTCATCTCCCAGATTCCCCAGGAGACGGGAGCGGTCGCCACCCTGATGGTCATGCCGCCCTCGCACGGAGCAGCGCGCGGCGTGTGATGCGCACGAACTGCGGCAGCGCAAACGCGAGACCGAGCAGGAGCAAGGAGCCTGCGAGCAACATCGAAGCCACGGCGTTCACCTCCGGTGTGATTCCGAACTTGACCTGGGTGTAGATGAAGATCGGCAGCGTGTTGTGCCCGCCGATCAGGAAGTACGTGATGATGAACTCGTCGAGCGAGAGCGTGAACGCAAACAGCGCGCCCGCGAGGATCGCCGGCAGGATCAGCGGCAGCACGATCCGGCGCAGGCGCTGGAACGCATTCGCGCCGAGATCGGCGGCGGCGCGCTCGAGCGCGGAGTCGAATCCCTGCAGCCGCGCCGCGACGAGGAGGATCACGAAGGGCGTCGTGTAGACCGACTGCCCGATCACCGCCGTCTCGGGCGAGAGCGTCCAGTGGAAGGTGCTCGTGAAGAGCACGAGCAGCGAGACGCCGATCAGGAGCCCCGGGATCATGATCGGCAGGATGAAGATGATCCGGATCCCCTCCCGGAACGGCAGCCGCGAACGCACGAGCGGGAACGCCGCCGCCGCTCCGACGATCGTCGAGATCACCGTCACCTGCAGTGCGACCTCGAGCGTCGTCGTGACGGCGTCGTGCACCTGGTAGTCGCTGAATGCCTGCCGGTACCACGTCAGCGTCCAGCCGGTGATCGGGAACGTGCCGTAGCGGTTCGCATTGAAGCTGAACAGCACGAGCAGCACGATCGGGCCGAACAGGAAGACGTAGATCGCGAGCGCGTAGCCGCCGAGCAGCGCGCGCGCGACGCGGGCCCGCGGCGACAGGACCTCGACGTCACGTGCCATAGGCGTCCTTGGCCGAGAGCGACTTCCGAAAGACGGTGAGCAGCATGACGATGAACGCGGCGATCAGCAGCGAGACCGCGGCGCCGCGCGTGTACTCCGCGGCCTGGAAGAAGTTGACGATCAGGTTCCCGATCATCACGCCGCCCGTGCCGCCGACGATCTGCGGCGTCAGGTACTCGCCGAGGATTGGGATGAAGACGAAGATGATCGCCGTGATGATCCCGGGTCGGATCTGCGGCACGAGGATCCGGAAGATCGCCTGCAACGGCGACGCGCCGAGATCCATTGCGGCCCGCAGCTGGTTCCAGTCGAAGCGCTCGATCGACGAATACAGGGTCAGCGCGCCGAACGGAAAGTAGAGGTACACGAGCACGAGGATCACGGCCGGACGGTCGTAGAGGAACACGCCCAGCGGGTGGCTTGTCAGGCCGCTCCAGTGCAGGAGGCGGTTCAGCACCCCTTTCTCACCGAGGATCGTCAGCCACGAGTAGACGCGCAGCAGGTAGCTGGTCCAGAACGGGACGATCACGAGCACGAGCAGCGGCGTGCGTAGCCGCGGCGGCACATAGCGCGACAGCCAGTAGGCGAACGGGAACGCGAGCCCGATCGCGATCGCCGTCGACAGCGCAGCGACCCACAGGGTCGCCCACATCGTCGAAACGTACGCGGAGACGCTGAAGAAGTAGTGGTAGTTGTCGAGCGTCCAACGGTGGACGACGGAGTAGTCGACCGTCTCCCAGAACGAGTAACAGACGATGATCCCGAGCGGGACGAGGAAGAACAGCCCGAGCAGGACGACCGCCGGCACGAAGCCACCGTAGGAGGCGAAGCGTGTGCCGAGGATGGGCAGGCGCGCGCGGCGGGGCGCCGCGGCCGCGGTCGTCGTCACGTCGTCGCCTCCAGCACAATGCCGTCCGCCGCGGTCCACGAGAGCGCGACGGCGTCGCCGACGGCCGGCACCGTCGTCGCGTCGTGCAGCGCGACGATCACCGGCGCCGTGGACGCCGGCGTATCCACCGCGACGCGCACATAGCTTCCGAGGAACGACGTGTGCACGACGGTGCCGTGAATCGATCCTTCCCGGTCGGCGAGCTGGATCGACTCAGGCCGCACCATCAGCGTCGCTGCGCCGCTGCCGCCGGCGCACGGAACGCGCGACCCGTCGGCCAGCTGCGCCGAGCCCGCGTCGACCGTCGCCGTGAAGAAGTTCGAGTCGCCGATGAAGTCCGCGACGAACCGGGACGCCGGCCGGCGGTAGATCTCCTGCGGCGTGCCGAGCTGCTCGACCAGGCCGTCGTTCATGACGGCGATGCGGTCGGCCATCGACATCGCCTCCTCCTGGTCGTGCGTGACGTAGACGAAGGTCGTGCCGACGTCGCGGTGGATCTGCGAGAGCTCGATCTGGAGCCGCTGCCGGAGCTTCAGGTCGAGCGCGCCGAGCGGTTCGTCGAGCAGGAGCACCGCGGGCTTCTTCACGAGCGCACGTGCAACGGCGACGCGCTGCTGCTGGCCGCCGCTGAGCTGCGCGGGCGTGCGGTCGCCGAAGTCCTCGAGCCCCACCAGCGCGAGGGCCTCCTCCACCCGCCGCGTCGACTCCGCGCGCGCCACCCCATCCATCTTCAACCCGAACCGCACATTCTCGCGCACGTTCATGTGCGGGAAGAGCGCGTACGACTGGAAGACGGTGTTCACCGGCCGCTTGTGCGGCGGAAGCGTGTCGATCCGGCGGCCCCGGATCCAGATCTCGCCCTCGGTCGGCGCGACGAAGCCGCCGATCAGGTTCAGCGTCGTCGTCTTGCCGCAGCCGGACGGGCCGAGCAGGCAGAAGAACTCGCCGTCGCGGATCTCCAGATCGAGCCCGCGCAGCGCCTGCTGCGACCCGTAACGCTTGACGATTCGCCGCAGCTCGATCCCCGCGGCCGTCGCCGGCGGTTGGGCCTCGCGTGAAGTCGGTACGGTGGTCGTCACCTCAGGTCGTTGCCGCCGAGCCTCGGCGAAAGTACCATCATGCGGACACCCTGTCTAGGATGCGGAACGGGAAGAGTTGACCGGTGGCAACGCGCTCGACACAGCTTCGGAAGGTCCAGATCCGCGACAACCCGGTGCGGGCGCTCGCGAAGGCGGTACACCTGCTCGAGCAGCTCGCGGAGGAGCGCGAGGCGACCCCGCGGCGCCTGTCCGAGCTGCTGGACGAGCCTCGCACCACCATCTACCGCCTCCTCGGCAGTCTCGAGGCGCTCGACCTCGTCGAGCAGGGCGCGCAGCCCGGCTCGTACCGCCTCGGCTGGAAGCTGATGCGGCTCGGCGCGGCCGTCGTCGAGCGGCTCGACGAGCGTCAGCTCGCGCTGCCGGTGATGGAGCGCATTCATGAGCGCGTCGGCGAAACCGTCTTCCTGCTGGTGCGGCGCGGCTGGGACGCCGTCTGCATCGAACGGCTCGAGGGCCTCCGCGTGCAGTCGCTGACGCTGCGCCTCGGCGGGTCGCTGCCGTTGCACGCGGGCGCCGGCCCGCGCGCGCTGCTCGCGTGGGAGCCACGCGAGGAGTGGGAGGCGTTCGCGCGCTCGGGGCACCTGGCGTCGCTGACCGACCAGACGCCGACGAGCCGCGACGACCTCTTCCGCGAGCTCGAGGGCACCCTCGCCCAGGGCTACGCGATCAGCGACGAGGACGTCACCGCCGGCATCGCGTCGATCGGCGCGCCCATCTTCGACTACACCGGAGGCGTCCGGGCGGCACTCTCGATCGGCGGTCTGAAGTCCCTCGTCCTCGGCGCCGACCGGACCGTGATCGTCGAGCTGGTGGTCGACGGGGCCCGTGAGATCTCGGCCGCACTCGGACAGCACGCGACGCGCCACTAGTGCAGCGTTCCGGAAGTTCCGTGATGATCCTGGCAGGCGAAAAGCAAGCCGGGAAAGGACGCAGGAAGCCCCGATAGCGGTGTTCTATCGGGGCGACCGAGGACACAGCCCCGGCGCAGCTTTGCAGCCGCCAGGGCGCGCGAGACTTTCGGAATGTTGCACTAAACCAACGGGTCGAGCACGACCTTCATCGCGCCGTCCCGCTGTGCGATCTCGACCGCATCGCGCGCGCTCTCGAGCCCCAACCGGTGCGTCACGATGCGGTCGAGCGGCAAACGGTCGCGGTTGCGGGCGAGCAGCTCCATCGCCGGCGCATAGCTCGTCGCCGTTTCTCCGCCGACGCCAATCACCGTCACGTTCGTGGTGCAGATGTCCCGGTTGGGGTTCAGCTCGACGGGCCCGAGGTCGACGAAGGCGCCGGACTCGACGACCACGCCACCGACGCGCACCATCCGCAGGGCATTCACGAACGTCTGTGGGACGCCGCTGCAGTCGTGGACGACGTCCGCGCCCCGCACCGTGTGCTCGCGCACGCGTGCGACAAGCTCCTCGTCGTCGAGCTCCGCGGCGTTCAGCGTCAGCGTCGCGCCGAGCTCCCCCGCCGTCTCGAGCCGTGACGGGAAGCGGTCGATCGCGATGAGCTTCCCGCAGCCGAGCAGCCGCGACTTGATCAGGTGGCAGAGACCGAGCGGGCCGATCCCGTAGACCAGGACGCTCTCGCCGAAGTCGAACCCACTCACGCGGCGAGCCGTCTCGACACCGTGGGTGACCGCCATCACCTCCGTCAGCACCGCGAGCTCGTCAGGCAGCTCGTCGGGGACGCGGAAGAGCGGCGTCCCCGGTAGCAGGTACATCAGCTCGGACCAGCCGCCGTAGAGCGACGGCGAACGGGAGACGTTGAGCGAGTTGCCGTAGTCCTCCAGGTGCTCGCACAGGTAGTACGGCTGGTCGTTCAGGCAGTACCAGCAGGAGCCGCAGGGCACGTTCGCGCCGGGGACGATCCGGTCGCCCGGGCGTAGCGGCGTGCCGTCCGCGGCGACCACCTCGCCGCCGGTCGCCTCGACGACGCCGACGTTCTCGTGGCCGCAGATCAGCGGGTACTCGATGCCGCGCTCGTGCGGCGTGCCCGCGTACTGGATCGTCTCGCCGCGGAAGGTGTGTTTGTCCGTGCCGCAGATGCCGGAGAGCCGGACGCGCATCAGCACCGCCCCCGGCTGCGGCTCCGGCACCGGGAACGTGCGCACCTCGATCTCGCCGGGCGCAGTCATCACGGCTGCGCGTACCGTCAAGACGCCACCTCGTCGATGCGCACCCAGCGGCGCTCGGCCGCAGCGCGCTCGATCGCTTCGCACACTGCCTGGACGCGCAACCCCTGCTCGAGGTCCGGCTCCCAGGTCCCGTCGGGCCACTGCTCGAGCATCCGCTTGAGCAGTGAGAGCGCCGGCAGGCGGCGGTAGTTGAAGCCGATCGCGTTCGGAACGCGCGCCGCGCGCGCCGCGTCCGCCGCTCGACGGGCCGACGCGTAGTCCGCCGCGAGCGGTTTCTCGCAGAGCACCGCCTTGCCGGCCGCGACCGCCGCCTCGATGATCTCGGCGTGCGTCCCCGGAGGGGTGCAGACGTCGACGATGTCGACGTCCGGCCGCCCCACGAGCTCGCGCCAGTCCGCCGTCCACTCCTCGACGCCGTACCGCGACGCTGCCTGAGCGACCGCGTCAACGTCGCGGCCGCTGATCACACGGAGCCGGGGTGTCACGGCGAGGTCGCGGACGCGCGGCGCGACCGCGTAGCCATAGGCGTGCGCCCGGCCCATCAGCCCGTAGCCGACGATCCCGATGCCGACGTCGCTCACCGGAGCGACCCTACCGCGCGTTCCGCTCCCTGGACGATCCGTCCGGTGAGCCTTACGACACCTCGGCCTGGATCGACTCGAGCTCGTGCTCGAGCTCGACCAGCTCCCGCCCGCCTGCCATCAGGCGCACGAGCTCGGTGCGGTCGATCTGATCCTTCTCGAAGGTCCCGAGGCTCGTGCCGCGGTTCAGGATCACGAAGCGGTCGCCGACCGGATAGGCGTGGTGCGGGTTGTGCGTGATGAAGATGACGGCCACGCCGCGCTCGCGAGCCTGGAGGATGTACTTGAGCACGACGCCCGCCTGCTTCACGCCGAGCGCCGAGGTCGGCTCGTCGAGGATCAGAACGCGCGCGCCGAAGTAGACCGCGCGTGCGATCGCGACGGACTGCCGCTCGCCGCCTGAGAGCGTGCCGACGGCCTGGTCCGGGTCGCGGATGTCGATCCCCATCTCGTGCAGCTCGCGCTGGACAATCGCCTTCGCCGTCGCGACGTCGAACCAGCGCAGCGGGCCGAACCGCTTGAGCGGTTCTGCGCCGAGGAAGAAGTTCCGCCAGATCGACATCAACGGCACCATCGCGAGATCCTGGTAGACGGTCGCGATGCCGGCTCCGCGCGCGTCGCGCGGTGAGGCGAAATGCACGTGCTCGCCGTCCACGAGCAACCTGCCCTCGTCCGGCTGGTGGCACCCCGACAGGAGCTTGATGAAGCTCGACTTGCCGGCGCCATTGTCTCCGAGGATGCACGTCACCTCGCCCGCATTGACGTGCATCGAGACGTCCTTCAGCGCGACGACGTTTCCGTAGTACTTGGAGATCCCCTGGGCTTCGAGCAGGTGCGGTGTCTGCGCCATCGTCATCTCACTCTCTGTGCGCGGTTGCGCACCACCAGGTTGAGAAGGACGGCGGCGAAGAGGATGCCGCCCTGGAAGGTGTAGGTCCAGTTGCTGTCCCACTGCGCGTCGACGATCCCGAGCTGCACCATGCCGAGCATCGCGGCGCCGAAGAAGGTCCCGATCACGGAGCCGTAGCCGCCCGTGAGCAGGCAGCCGCCGACAACCGCGCAAATGATGAAGATGAACTCGAGGCCGATTCCCTCCTTCGCCTGCATCGACCGCAGCTCGAGCGCCTCGATGGTCCCCATCAGCGCCGCCGTGCCCGAGGTCATCATGAAGAGCGTGATCTTGGTCCGGGCGACCGGCACGCCGACGTTCCGGGCCGCGAGCGGCTCGCCGCCGGCGCTGTAGATCGAGTTGCCGAAGCGCGTCTTCGCAAGCAGCCACGCGCCTGCGATCGTCAGGCCGATCCACCACAGCACCTTCACCTTGAAGCTGTAGTGCGTGACGTCCGTCGCGAAGACGTGGCGCGCGGAGGCGAAGCCGTGGCCCGAGTCGATGTTCTCGATCGCGGTCAGCCCGGTCAGCTTCAGCGTCCCGGCGGCGTTCACACCCTGGAGGATGAAGAACGTCGCCAGCGTCACGATGAAGCTCGGCAGCTTCGTCTTCACGACCGCGAGCCCGTTGATGAAGCCGATCGCGAGCCCGAACAGCAGGACGATCACGATCGCCGGCCAGACGTTCAGGTGCGCGTGCGTGACGAGGTAGCCGAGCAGCAGGCCGGAGCTGCCGATCATCACGCCGGCGGACAGGTCGAACTCACCGCCGATCATCAGCAGCGCCACCGGCACGCCGACGATGCCGTACTGGGCCGCCTGGTCGGTCCAGCCCGCTGCGATGCCGGGATCGCCGATCCAGTTGACGGCGCTCGCGAAGTAGCCGAACGCGAGGAACACGCCGACCGCACCGAGGAACGCCCCGATGTCAGGACGCACCAGCAGGCGGGTGAGCGGACCGACGGCGACGAGCCGTTCGTCCGGCTTCACGGTGGAAGCTGCTGTCTCGGCCATCGCGGAGCCTCCTCATCCGGCGGGTGTGGGCGGCCGCGTGGCCGCCCACCCCGGCCGGCTGTTAGCGGGTGCCCTTCGCGGCGAGCGCGGCGACCTTGGCCGCGTTCGCCTTGTTGATGATGCCGGGGCCGGTCAGCACGGGCTGGCCGTTCCCGACGGTGTTGAGGTTCGTGACGAAGAGCGTGGCGAAGACGACCGGCAGGTAGCCCTGCAGGTATTGCTGTTGATCGATTGCGAACAACATCTTCCCCGCCAGGATCTGCTTGATCGCACCGCCGACGTCGAACGTCCCGACCTTCGTGCCGTGCGGAAGGATGTCGAGCATCGGGATCGTTACGTCCGGGTCGAGGCCGAGGAAGCCGTCGAGCGTCTTGTCGGCCTTGAAGGCCGCCTGCACCTTCGCCTTCGTACCCGGGATGTCCGACTTCGCGTTCGGGATCGT
>JALYLO010000065.1 GCA_030774175.1 Actinomycetota bacterium | reverse complement strand
GGGTTCTCCACCAGCGCGCTTCCGCGGCCGCGCCGCACCGGCTCCGCCGCTGCGAGCACGCTGCCGCCGCCGAGCCATTCGATTCCCGTTGCGGCTCCGATCTCGGCGCCGGTGGTTGGAAACGCGTGGTCTCGGTCAACGAGCGGCGCGCGAAGAGGACTCGAGAGAAATTCCTGCTCCGCGGACGTCACCGCCGTGTTGCGCTGGCTCGCGCGTGGGTCGGCGATCGCCTGTGGCAGCGTCATCCCCTGATCGAGGCGGTCGAAGAGGATCTGCAGCACCGTCGTGATGATCGTCGAGCCGCCCGGCGAGCCCAGCGCGAGGAACGGCTCGCCGTTCCGAAGGACGATCGTGGGCGCCATCGAGCTGCGCGGGCGCTTGCCGCCTTCGACGCGATTCGGGTGCGTCGCCGAGTCGAAGTTGAAGTCGGTCAACTCGTTGTTGAGCAGGAAGCCCCAGCCGGGGACCACGAGGCCCGAGCCGCCGGTCGACTCGATCGTGAACGTGTAGGAGACCACGTTGCCCCACCTGTCGGAGGTCGTCAGATGCGTTGTCGTCTCCGACTGCGTCGCCGTCGCTGACGCCTGGCCCGTGACGAACGGGTAGGGGTTTCCGGGCTGAACGACCGGCGGACTCGCTGCGCTCGTGGTGATCAAGTTGCGGCGCATCGTCGCGTAGTCCTCGGCCAGGAGCCCGCTCAGCGGCACCGAGAAGTAATCCGGATCGGCGAGGTACGCGTTCCGGTCCGCGAACGAGTACCGCGACGCCTCGAGGAAGTAGTGAAAAGCCAGCTCGCGCGTCATCGACGAAAGGGGATAGCCCTCGAGGATGTTCAGCGCCTCGCCTACCGTCGAGCCGCCGCTGGAAGGCGGGCCCATCGAGTACACGTCGAGGCCGCGGTAGTTCACGTGCGTCGGGGCGCGCTCGGGCGCCACGTACGCGTGCAGGTCGCGCATCGTCATCAACCCGGGGCGCCAGACGTGATCGGCTCTCGGCGCGACAACGGGATGCTGCACCGTGTCGACGAGGGCATCGGCGATCGCGCCGCGGTAGAAGCCCTTCGCGCCGAGGTGCGCGATCCGCTCGTAGGTGCGCGCAAGGTCCGGATTGCGGAACACGGTGCCGACGTCGTGCGGTGTGCCATCAGGATCGAGATAAAGAGCCGTGGTCGCTGGGATGTCGTTGAACCACGGCACGGCTTGCTGGGTTTGGTCGAAAAATGTCTGGTCGACGACGAACCCGTTCTTGGCGACGCGGATGCCGGGCTGCAGCACCTGCGCGAGACTCATCGTCCCGTACACCTCGAGCGCCTTGGCCCAGGTCGCAGGGGTGCCGGGAACGCCCACGGACATCCCACTCCAGCGCGCGTCGTTGAAACCAAGCGGCCTGCCGTTCTCCCAGAAGGACGTCGGCGTCATCGCCGCAGTTGCGCTCTCGCGGCCGTCGAGCGTCGTCACCTTTCCGCTCGCGGTGCGGATGACCATGAACCCACCGCCGCCGACGCCACAGGAGAAGGGCTCGGTCACGCCGAGCACACCGGCGGCTGCAACCGCCGCGTCGACGGCGTTGCCGCCGGCCTTCAGTGTGTCGATCGCCGCCTGTGTCGCGAGCGTCTCGACGCTCGCAGCGGCGCCTCCAGTTCCGATTGACGTCGGCGGACCGGACGGAGCGACGGCCGCGGACGCCGTGACTCCAAACACCAGCGCGAGGACGAAGAGCAGGATGACGATCGATCGGCGCATGACTACCCCCTGGCTGCTCGATTCGGCGGCAAGCGCAATGCATCTCTCTAGTCTTTGCGCATGGCCGTCGTCATTGCATCCAATCTCCGGAAAGAGCTCGCCGGAAACGTGCTGTTCGATGGTGTCTCCTTCAAGGTGGAGCGCCGCGACCGCGTCGCTCTGGCCGGTCCGAACGGTGCGGGCAAGACGACGCTGCTGCGCATGCTCGCCGGCCAGACCGAGGTTCACGGGGGCGAGCTTGCCTTCGCGAAAGGGACGCGCGTCGCGCTCCATGACCAGCGCCCTCCGCTCCAGCGCGGTCTGACGCTCCGCGAGTACGTCCTCTCCGGCGCTTCGGATCTGGTCTCGATGGAGCAGGAGCTGCGACGTTTGGAGGAGGCCATGACGGCAGGCGACCACGGCGCGCAGACGTTGCGTCGCTACTCGGAGGCACAAGCTCGACTCGAGCACGCCGGCGGGTACGCATGGCGGGAACGGATCGGATCGGTCGCACGCGGTCTCGGCTTCAGCGAGGCGGACCTGGATCGCGTGCTCGACACCTTCTCCGGCGGTGAGCTGACGCGCGCCTCGCTCGCGCGCACGCTCGGCGGCGATCCCGACCTGCTGCTGCTCGACGAGCCGACGAACCATCTCGACGTCGCCAGCCTGGAGTGGCTCGAGAACGAGCTGTCCTCCCTCGACGCCGGGGTGATCCTCGTCGCCCACGACCGCTGGTTCCTCGAGGCGACGACGACGGCAGTGCTCGAGCTCGAAGCGGGCCGCTCCACCTACTTCGCCGGCCCGTGGCACCGGTGGCGGCTCGAGAAGGC
>JALYLO010000064.1 GCA_030774175.1 Actinomycetota bacterium | reverse complement strand
CCCAATCCCGACGTTCTGTTCCCGAGCGACCCGATCCCGAAAAAGCCCTAGGCGCTCAGCCCCGCCTTAGTCGCCGACCGGATGCGGGTCGGCGCCGCACAGCATCAGCCTCGGCATCCAGACGGCGCGGCTCCCTTTCGCTCCGACCGCCACCGCGGTGACCTTGCACCGCCCCGGCACCTCGAGCCCGACGAAGCGCGCCTTGAAGGTTCCGGTAGCCGACGCGACCATCGTGCGAGTCCGCCGATCGCCCGCGGCCGTCACCATCAAGCGGACATTCTCGGCCGGCTGGAACTGCGCGCCGACAATCGTCACCGGGTCGGTCTTGCTCACGCTGAGCGACGCGTGCGTCGTTGCCCCCGCAGCCGGTGCCAGTAGCGCCACTCCGATCAGGGCTGGCAAAAGCTTCATACCCCAAGTATGCCCGCCTGCAGGCTAATCGGAACCTGATCCGTCATACTCTACGCTGAAATATGAAGGCCTATTTGCTGGTGCCTCGTCTATGCGGCGAGGGGAGAGAGAGGGGTGTGAGGTGAAGAAACGAATGCTTCGTCCTGCGGTCGTCGCGGTCGTGGCCGTCGCTCTGACGGTCCCGGCGATGATCGTGGGTGTCGCTCATCTGACCAAGTCGAACGCTGGAGCGGTCGGAAAGCAAGAGTTCCCTTCGGCGCTCGCGCGGCACTTGGATCAGCTCGGGCAGGGACGTGCACATGACGAGCAAGGACCGGAAACGGCCGCCGAGGCCGAGTTCATGCAGCGGGCGTATCCGAACGAGTCGATCTCGGTCGAACAGGCGGGCGCCGCGAGTGCGGCCTTCGCCTCGACCACGGGGCGCGCATTCCCGCGCGGCAAGGGCCGGCCCGGAACCTGGGTAACCGTGGGCCCGAGCGAGGCGCTTTATCCGTCCTCGCAGTTCCTCACGTCGTTCTTGTACGTCCCGAACTCGTACGTGGCCGGAGGTCGCACGACGGCGAGTGCGATCGCTTCGACGTGCAAGCCGGGCAACTGTTTGCTGTACATCGCGACCGCCGGAGGCGGCGTCTGGCGGACGAAGAACGCGCTCGACGGCCAGCCGCACTGGGTTTACCTTTCGGGGCCTGCCGGGATCAACTCGACGGGTGCGATCACAATCGATCCGAACGATCCGAGCGGGAACACGATCTGGGTCGGCACCGGTGAGGCGAACATCTGCGGCTCCGGCTGCGTCGCGGGCGTCGGGCTCTACAAGTCGACAGACGGTGGCGACACGTGGACCGGCCCGATCGGCAAGCCTGAGTTTGCAGGCAACGGAATCGGACAGATCGCCATCAAGCCGGGCGATTCGAACACGCTCTACGTCGGATCGACGACGGCTCTGCGCGGGATGTCGTCCGTCTGTTGCAGCGGCGTGACGCGGCCGGTTCCCGGTGCCGCGAAATGGGGCCTCTACAAGTCGACCAACGGCGGCTCCTCTTGGACGTTCATCCACAACGGCGCGGCGAGCGCCGCGTCATGCACGGGCTCGATTGCCGAGTTCAACAACACGGGCGCCTGCTCGCCGCGCGGTGTTCGCGCGGTCGTGCTCGACCCATCGAATCCGAACACGCTGTACGCAGCCTCATACGCACGCGGCGTATGGCGTTCGACCGACGCCGGAGCAATGTGGACGCAGATCAAGCCGTCGCTCAATTCGGCCATCATCCAGACGCGTCCGACGATCGCCGTCAACACGCTGCCGAACGGCAAGACGCGGATGTACGTCTACGAGGGCAACACCGGCGGCGCGGGCCAGCAGTCGAGGCTCTTCCGCAGCGACGACGTGGCCACCGGTGTACCGACGTTCACCGACATGACGAGCAGCAGCACGGCATCTCCGGGCTGGGCGTGGTTCAACCTGTGCGGAGCGCAGTGCTGGTACGACCAATTCGTCTACTCGCCGAAGGGCTACCCCGACATCGTTTACGTCGGCGGCTCGTACTCCTACGGCCAGACGATCGCGAACAAGCGAGGCGTCGTCCTGTCCACCGACGGCGGCTTGTCGGGGACTGACATGACGTTCGACGGCACGGACGAGTTGCACCCGAACGGGCTCCATCCCGACCAGCACTCACTCGTCACGAACCCGAACAACCCGCTCCAGTTCTTCGAGACGAACGACGGCGGCATCATGCGTTCGAGCGGCGAGCTCGTCGACCGCTCGGCGTTCTGCGACGACCCGAACCGCGGCCTGGGCCCGGTGTCGCTCGCGCGGTGCAAGCAAATGCTGTCGGCGATCCCGTCGAAGCTCGAGAGCATGAACAAGGGCCTGACGACGCTGCAGTTCCAGAGCCTCTCGGTCAGCCACTTCAACTCGAACCTCCTGCAGGGTGGAACGCAGGACAACGGCACGTGGCAGAGCACCGGCACTCCGGTCAAGTGGGAGAACAAGATGATCGGAGACGGTGGCCAGTCCGGCTTCGATGTGGCGGTGCCCGGGTTCCGCTTCCACAACTTCACGGGCGTTACGACGGATGTGAACTTCAACAAGGGCGACATCGCAGACTGGATCTGGATCTCCGATCCGGTGCAGGACGGCTCGCCCGGTACGCAGTTCTACGCGCCCGTGATCAGCGACCCGAAGGTGTCCGGCACGCTCTTCGCCGGCACGGGCCTCACGGTCTACCGGACGAAGACGTTCGGCTTCGGGACGAACTCGTACGCGGTGATGAACGAGCACTGCAACGAGTGGACGGGCGACTTCCCGGCCACGTTCACGTGCGGTGACTGGACAAAGGCCGGCGCGGTGGCGCTGACCGACGCGGCGCTCGGCTCACGCGCGGGTGGTGGGATGTCGGCGGTCGAGCGGACGGCGGCGGATACGAAGTCCGCATGGGCCGCCACGACGACAGGTCGCGTCTTCGTGTCGAAGAACGTTGACGCCGATCCCGCGAGCGCGGTCTCGTGGACGCGGATCGACAATTCGACAACGCCGGATCGGTTCGTCAGCTCCATCTACGTCGACCCGACGAACGGGAACCATGCCTGGATCTCGTACAGCGGCTACGACGCCAACACGCCCGCGACGCCGGGTCACCTGTTCGAGGTGACGTATAACCCGATTGCGGGCACGGCGACGTGGGTGAACCGCTCGTACGACTGGGGCGATCTCCCGGCGAACGATGTCGCGCTCGATAGCACGGGCGACGTCTATGCGTCGTCCGACTTCGGCGTGGCGATGCTTCCTGTAGGCACGACGAGCTGGGTGCTTGCCGCGCCGGGGATGCCGAACGTCGAAGTCGCAGGGCTGACGATCCTGCCGAACGAGCGGATCCTCTACGCCGCGACGCACGGGCTCGGAGCCTGGCGGCTGAACCTGCCGTAGAGAAAGCGCAATACGTGAGAAGGGCCGCCGTCAGGCGGCCTTTCTCTTTACTGCACCGCCTGCAGTTCGCGTTCTAGTACGCGACGGCGCCGCGGCCGCTCGCAGCCGCGTGACGCTGCTCGTCGGCGCGATAGCTCGAGCGCACAAGCGGGCCGGCGAACACCGACCCGAAGCCGAGTGCCTCGCCCTGCTCGCGGAACCAGCGGAACTCGTCAGGATGCACCCAGCGGTCGATCGTCGCGTGCTTGGCGCTCGGCTGCAGGTACTGGCCGATCGTCACCACGTCGACGCCGTTCGCCCGCAGGTCGCGCATCGTCTCCACGACCTCGTCGTTCGTCTCTCCGAGGCCGACGATGATCCCGCTCTTCGTCAGCACTGGGTAGTCGGCGATCTCCTTCGCGCGCCGAAGTAGCCAGAGAGCCTTGTCGTAGCTCGCCTTCGCGCCACGCATTCGGCGGTGCAGCCGGCGCACGGTCTCGATGTTGTGGTTGAACACGTCGGGGCGCTCGGCGAGCACCGTGTGCAGCGCCTCCTCCTCGACGCCGAGGAAGTCCGGCGTCAGCACCTCGATGCTCGCTCCCGGAACCTTGCGCTTGAGCGCTCGGATCGTCGCGGCGTAGTGGCCCGCGCCGCGGTCCGGCACGTCGTCGCGGTCGACCGACGTGACGACGACGTGTTTCAGTTGCATCTGCGCCGCGACTTGTGCGAGCCGCAACGGCTCGAGCGGATCCGGCGGCGATTCCGGCTTACCGGAGTGCACGTAGCAGTAGCGGCAGGCGCGCGTGCACGTGTCGCCGAGGATCTGGAACGTCGCGGTGCCGCGGCCCCAGCACTCGGAGATGTTCGGGCACCGGGCTTCCTCGCAGATCGTGTTCAGGCTGGCGCCATGGATCAGCTTCTTCACGTCGAAGTAGCGCGAGTCGGCGGAGGGCGCCCGCACCTTCATCCAGTCGGGGCGGCGGGGCCGCTCTGCCACAGGTAGCGATGCCTTCACAACGGCGAGAATAGCCGCGTGTGGAGATCGCTCGCCGCGGGCGCCGTCCTCGCCGTCCCGGTGGCGGTCACGCTCGGCTCGACCGTACGCAAAGACGTAGACGCGATTCGCGAGCACTCGCGGCTCAGCGCTGTCCAGGCCGGGGTCGTCCCGCCCTTCCCCTTCACCGGCTATCGCAACGTTCCGCTCCTCCTCGGGATGCGCCGACTCGTTCCGGAGGACGCGAACATCGCGTTCGTCCCGCGGGAACCGCCGGACATTTACCTCCAGACGGGTTGGGTCCGCTGGGCGGCGTTCGTGCTCGCGCCGCGCCTCGTCGTCGAGGGACGGGATGCCCCCTGGCTCGTCGTCGTCCACCGGAC
>JALYLO010000063.1 GCA_030774175.1 Actinomycetota bacterium | reverse complement strand
GACGAGCCCGTTCTGGAGGACGGTCAGTCCGTCGGCTCCATGGCCGGAGCCGCCATCCCGCCCAGCGCCGGCGTCGGGAGGCCGGCCCCGATGTCGATCACCGCGTCCGACTCGAGAGCCCGCCGGTCGAGATTGTGCGGGAATCCCAGCAGCTCGCGCACGTCCGCCGACCGTGCGACGGCCGCGAGGCCGATGTAGAGCGCCCCCGCGATCAGCCAGCACTCGAGCGGCACGGGCCCCCAGTTCCGAGCCGAGTCGTAGACGTTCAGGCTGGCGGGCAGGATCGCGCTTGCGATCGCGCCGTAGGCGACCGCGACGAGGAGAGCGACGATCGCGGGCCAATTCGCGAACCGCGTCTCCTCCCAGGCCGGGACCGCGTCGAGTGGCCGCGAGATGTGGAACCAGCGCGGCAGCAGGAAGTGGTCGACGGCCATGATCGTCGTCGCGCACGGAACTGTGATCGCGAGGAACGTGGCGACGTCGAACCACCCGTTGACGAACTTGTAGTTGACGAGGTACGCGGCGATCGCACCGCCGCCGGCCACGATCACGCAGGTGTAGATCCGCTTCCAGCCGCGAACTGAGCCGACGAGGTTCTGTCCGGCGTTCACCGACTCGTAGTAGTTCCCGTCGTTGATCGCAAACTGGCTGACCGTCGCGATGATGAACGCGAGGAAGAACACACCGAAGAGCGAGTAGTGCACGGTGTAGTTGAAGGCGTTCGCCGTGCCGCCGGCGAGCCTCGCCATCATCCAGCCTGCCATCACGAAGAGCAGGAACCAGACGACGGCGAAGGCGTAGGTGGGAAGCGGCCAGGAGAACCGAGGCTTCCCGTAGCGCCAGAAGTCGGGCTCGTTGCCCCACATCGCGAACCCGATCACGGCCGCGACAGCGATCCAGTACGGGAGCGAGCCCTGCGGCGAGCCGCCCAAGTGGCCGCTGTCGGTGATCAGGCCCTTGGCGACCATGTAGATGCACCAGACGATCAGGATCGGCGTCACCAGGTAGCGCGCGAAGACGCTGATCCCGGTGAAGCCGAACACGTTGTTGCAGATCATCAGCACGGCGAGAACGATCGTGATCGCCTCGACGTGGCCCCAGCCGTAGAAACCGTGCCACAGCTGCGCGAGCAGCCCCGCCTGGAAGCCGACCCACCCGAGCGGCGCGATCAGCACGAACAGGGAGACGATCCCTGATCCCAGCCGGCCGAATACCGATCGTGTGAGAAGTGCGTGCGTCTGTCCGGTGCGCGAGCCGAGGTACGAGCCGACGTTCGCGTACACGACGTAGATCGCGTAGCCGAGGATCGTCACCCCGATCACCTTCCACAGGCTGAAACCGCCGTCGTAGAACTCGAAGCCGAGGACCATGTACGAGAACCCGGCGACGAACGTCGTCCAGAGCCCCATGAAGTGCCACATCGGCCGTCGCTTGTCGAGCGGGACGATGGTGGTGGAGTAGTCGTGCTCGATCGACGCCTCGAGCTCTTGTCGCTCGTACGCCAGGTCCTCGCGCAGATCGTCGACATCGGTCACGATCTCGTGCGCGTGGTGTTCGGTCATGCCTGCCTCCTTCGTCGCCTGGAGCGACCCGCAATTCTTGTCGGTGCGAATCTAGAACGGAAGCCGGCCGGAAGCTAGAGAGCGGCCACGGCTCCGGTGGTCGTCTGCAGCTCCTCGCCGAACTTCGCACGCCTGATGAACTGGCCGATGCCGGGGGACGCGACCAGCTGGTCATTCTCGACGAGCACGTTCCCGCGCAGGAGCACGACGTCGGGCGACCCCTGCACCTCGGTGCCCTCGTAAAGGTTGTAGTCCGAGGCGGAATGGTGGGTCGAGGCCGAGATCGTCAGACGCTTCTCCGGGTCGAAGACGACGACGTCCGCGTCGGAGCCGACGGCGAGCGTTCCCTTGCGGGGGTAGAGCCCGAAGAGCTTCGCCGGGTTAGTCGCGAGCAGCGCGACCATGCGGTTGAGCGAGATGCGGCCCTCCCGCACGCCGAAGGAGTGGATCATCTGCAGCCGGTTCTCGAGGCCCGGGCCGCCGTTCGGGATCTGCGAAAAGTCATTGCGCCCGTGATCCTTCTGGCCTTCGAACAGGTAGGCGCAGTGGTCGGTGGAGATGGCCGAGAGGATGTCCGTACGCACGGCGTTCCACAGCACCTCCTGGTTTGCCTTGTCGCGCGGCGGCGGTGTGTAGACGTACTTCGCCCCCTCGAAGTTCGGCCGCTCGAGGAATGACTGGTCGACGAAGAAATACTGCGTGCAGGTCTCGCCGTGCACGTTCCAGCCCTTCTCGCGCGCGAGCGCCAGCGGCTCGACCGACTCGGCGCATGAGACGTGGACGACATAGAGTGGAGCGCCTGCGACGCGCGCCAGCTGGATGGCGCGGTTCGTCGCCTCGCCCTCGAGCTCGGGCGGGCGCGAGAGCGCGTGGTAGATCGGGTCGGTGTTGCCTGCGGCGAGCGCCTCTGCGACGAGCACCTCGATCGCGTCGCCGTTCTCGGCGTGCACCATCACGAGCGCGCCGGTTTTCGCCGCGACCTGCATCGTGCGGAAGAGCGTCTCGTCGTCGACCATCAGCGAATCCTTGTAGGCCATGAAGAGCTTGTAGGACGTGACCCCGTGCTCCTCGGGAAGGCTCGCGAGCTCCTCGAGCGTTCCCCCCTCGCGCAGGTCGGTGACGGCGATGTGGAACCCGTTGTCGATCAGCGCTTTCCCTTCGCGCTTGGCATGCCAGGCGGCGAGCGCGTCGCCGAAGGTCTGGCCCTTGCCCTGGATGCAGAAATCGACGTGGGTCGTGGTGCCGCCGAACGCCGCGGCGGTGTGACCCGACGTGAAGTCGTCGATCGTCGTCTCGCCGCGCCACGGCATCGCGAGGTGGGTGTGCGGGTCGACGCCACCTGGCAGCACGTACTTGCCGTCGGCGTCGATCACGGTGTCCGCCGCCAGGTCGAGCGACTCACCGATCAGGGTGATCCGCTCACCCTCGACGAAGACGTCGGCGACGTAATCGTCCGCCGCGGTGATCACGCGGCCGCCCTTGATCAGCACGGACATTTCGGCTCCCTTCGTCGACCTCGGTGTCGCTCGAGATTTTAGAGCCTCCGGAACATCAGAGGCCGCCCCGCGTGGGGGCGGCCTCCGCGGCACGGCCGATCGAACCGAGGCTTACTTGCCGCCGGCGGTCACTTGAACCGTGATCGGCTTGTACTTCGAGCCGTAGATGTCAGTGGACGCCTTCAGGCTGTTCAGCGCCTGGTCTGCGTACTTGTACGTCGTCGCTCCTACAGGCAGCTTCTTGATCACGCCGTAGGTCTTCGCGATCTTCGCCGTGTTCGCGACCAGCGACGGCGGCACGTGCCCGATGCCGCTCGGATTCGGCCAGATGAGCTTGTTGATCTCGTTCATCTGCCACAGCTGGTGACCATGCCCGAGTGCGGTGCCGTTCTTCAGCACGATGTCGGTGCACTCGGGCACGTGGTCGCGGCAGTAGATCCAGCCCTGGAACGAGGCCTGGAGGAAGTTGACGATCGTCGAGGTGTTCTTCGGATCGTTCAGGTAACTCTCCGTCGTGAAGATGTTGTCTTCGAGCATCCCGGTGCCGACAGCGGGGCTCGCCATCTTGAACACGTTCAGGTCGGAGAGCTTGTAGAGCTGGCCGGTCGTCGGGTTCTTCGTTTCGAGCACCTGCGCCAGCTCGTTGTAGGTCATCGCTGCAGCCGCGTCGATCTTCTTCGACAGGAAGAGGGTCATGTCGAACGGCTGGTTGACGATCGTGACGTCGCTCTTCTTCGCCGGGTTGATCCCGTTCTTCGTCAGCGCGGCGAAGAGCTCCGGTTGGTTCCCGCAGCACCAGACGCCGACCTTCTTGCCCCGCATCTTCGCGATCGAGGTGATCCCGGAGTCCTTCCAGGTCAACTCGGTCATCCCGGAACGGTCGAAGACCTGCGCGATCGAGACGATCTTGCCGCCTTTCTCGCGGGTGGCGAGCAGGTTCGGCAGCCAGTCGAGGCCGAACTGGGCCTGCCCGGCCAGCACCGTCTGCTCCGGCGTGATGTCGGGGCCGCCCACCTTGAGCGTGACGTCGAGCCCGAGCTTCTTGTAGTAGCCCTGCGAGACGGCTGCGTAGTAGCCGGCGAACTGAGACTGCGTGACCCACTTCAGTTGCAGCGTCACCTTGGTGCGCTTTGGTGCAGCCTGCGCGCGCGACATGCCGAAGCCGGCCGCGATGGCGGCGACGACGGCGACGACGATGGCCGCGAGTGCGAGCATCGAGTTCCTCTTCATGCAGTTCCCCCTTCTTGACGGGTTGGATCCCACTGGAGGCTGAAGCGCTCGACGAGCGAGACAACGACGTACATGAGGACGCCGAGGACGCTGGCGACGAGGATCGCCGCCCAGGCCGTCTCGAAGTCGAACAGAGCGACGGAGTTCTTGATCGTGATCCCGAGGGACCCGAAGGTGCCGAAGTAGTCGCTCACGATTGCGCCGATCATCGCGAGGACCGTGGCGACTTTCAATGCCGAGAAGACAAATGGGAGCGCAGTCGGCACGCGGACGCGCCGGAAGATCTCGAGCTCGCCCGCGGCGTAGGAGCGCATCAGCTCGATCTGCGAGGGTCGCACCGAGGTGAGGCCGCGGAGGGTGTTGACCATCACGGGGAAGAAGCAGAGGACTCCGGCGGTGGCCATACGGGGCGTCGGAGAGAGCGGATCGAACCAGGCGTTGAAGATCGGCGAGAACGCGATGATCGGGATGGCGTTCGCCGCGATCGCGATCGGCATCAAGGCATCTCCGAGGCGCCGGAAGCGCGCGAGCACGACCGCGAACGCGATGCCGAGAACCGACCCGATCGCGAATCCGCCGAGCGCCTCCTTCAGCGTCAGCCAGCCGGCGCTCCACAGCTCGTGGCGCTGCGTCCAGCACGCGTGCACGATCGCCCAGGGCTTGGGCAGGAGGAAGCGCTGGATGTTGAAGATCTCGATCGAGAGCTGCCAGACGGCGATCCCCGCACCGAAGACCACGATCGCCGGGATCCAGTCCCGCAGGCGCGTCCGCACGGACTGGAGCATGGTGCCGCGCGCGGTCGGCTGGACGACGACGCTCATCCCCTCACGGCTCCGGCGAGCCTACGCCTCATGCGCTCTCCTCCGCGAGCACCGAGCCGTGCTCGTCGGCGCCGACGCCGCGCAGCAGCTCGCGCACGGCGGTGACGTGCGCGAAGTAGCGGGGATCCTCGCGGGTGTCCGCGCTCCGCGGCTGCGGGAGGTCGATCCCGACGAGGCCCGCAATGCGGCCGGGCCGCGCGCTCATCACGACGACCCGTGTCGAGAGGAAGACAGCCTCGGAGATCGAGTGGGTGACGAAGACGACCGTCGCCTCCATCCGCCGCCAGATGTCGAGTAGCTCGATGTTCAGGCGCTCTCGCGTCATCTCGTCGAGCGCACCGAACGGCTCGTCCATCAGCAAGAGCGGCGGCTCGAACGCGAGCGCACGCGCGATCGCCACGCGCATCTGCATGCCGCCCGAGAGCTGCCACGGGTGGTGGTCCCCGAAGCTCGAAAGCTCGACGAGGCGCAGCATCTCCTCGACGCGCTGCTTGCGCTTCGCGCGGTCCCAGCCGAGCAGCTCGAGCGGCAGCGCGACGTTCTTCGCCACGGTGCGCCAGTCGAAGAGCACCGAGTCCTGGAACACGATCCCGTAGTCGTGATCGAGCCGGGCCTGGTGCGCGCCCTTCCCGTTCACCTCGATCGTGCCGGTGGTCGGTTGGATCAGGTCGCCGATCACGCGCAGGAGCGTCGACTTGCCGCAGCCCGACGGGCCGATCAGCGAGACGAATTCGCTCGGCTCGATCCGAAGGTCGATCTCCTGGAGCGCCGTCACGTTCCCCTTCGGGAAGGTCTTCGTCAGCCCGTTGATCGAGACGACGCTCATGCGGTGTGGGCAGGCGCCCGGCGGACGACGAGCTTCTCGGCGATGACGACCGCGAGGAAGAACGCGATGCCGAGGGCCGCGGCGATCAGGTTCGTCGCCCAGAGGTTCGCGGGCACGAGTGAGTAGTACTGGTTGAAGTTGAGGATCGCTCCACCGAGGCCGCCTTCGATCGAGCTCGGCAGCTCGCCGATGATCGCGCCCACCACGCTTGCCGTCGCGCTCACCTTCAATGCGCTGAAGAGATACGGCAGGGAGGCGGGGACGCGCAGGTGCCAGAGTACGTTCCAGCGGCTCGCCGCATAGGTGCGCAGCAGCTCGTGCGCACGCGGGTCTGCCGACTGGAGCCCGCGCAGCGTGTTGATCGCGACGGGGAAGAACGTGAGGTACGCCGCGATCACGGCGACGGAGAGCCAGCCTGCCTGAAGCCAGACCACGACCATCGGTGCAACCGCGAGCATCGGGATCGTTTGCGAGGCGACGATGTACGGCAGGAACGCGCGCTGCATCAGGCGCGAGTGCACGAGGGCGACGGCGATCACGAAGCCGATCGAGGCGCCCATCAGGAACCCCACCAGGGCTTCCTTACCGGTGAACCAGGCGGCGTGGAGGAGCACAGAGATCAGCAGCGGCCCCTGGGAACGGGATTGCTCGCCGAACGCCTTGAAGATCGTGTGGACATGCGGAAGGGTCGTGTCGTTGACCGGGAAGGGCCACGTCCAACCGGTCTCGACCCAGATGAATCGGTAGAGCTCCCACAGCCCCCAGAGGGCGAGCAGCGTGACGGTGACGATGCCGACGCGAACCGCGGCGGCCACGACGCGCTCGCGCGAAAACGCGCGGGCCGGCACCTGTCCTCGGAGCGCCGCCGCGTGACCGGCATGTGCCATGTCTAGTCTCTATCACACTCCTCACGGGGTTGTAGAGTCGCGCCGATGCCGCTCCGGCCGGACCGCACGATCGCGCAACTCGAGGAGCTGAGGGAGCTCACGGGGGACGAAAACGGCGCCCAGCGTGTGGCGTGGACAGAGACCTGGGAGCGCTCGCGCGACTGGCTGCGCGGCACGCTCGCGGGCGCGGGCGCCGAGGAGGAGATCGACGCCGCGGGCAACCAGTGGTTCACGCTGAAGGGCGCCTCCGAGCGGGCCCTCGTGATCGGCGGGCACCTGGACTCGGTGCCGAACGGCGGCTGGCTCGACGGTTGCCTCAACGTCCTCGCGGGTGCCGAGGTGCTACGCCGGATCGCCGAAGAAGGGCAGACCCAGGTGACGGTGCGACTGGTCAGCTGGGCCGACGAGGAGGGCGCGCGCTTCGGCCGCTCACTCTTCGGCTCTTCCGCAGCCGCCGGCTCGATGCGCGACCAGGACGAGCTGCGAAACCTCACCGACCGCGACGGCGTCACTCTTCCCGAGGCCCTGCACGAGCATGGGGTGGAGCTCGACCGCGTGCTCGACGCGCGCCCCCAGCTCGAGGGTGCTGCCGCCTACATCGAGCTGCACATCGAGCAAGGCCCGGTGCTCGAGTCGCTGGAACTGCCGCTCGGGGTCGTGCTCGGCACGTTCGGCGTCGAGCGCTCGCGCGTCACCTGGCGCGGCCAAGCGGCGCACGCCGGCTCGACGCCGATGGACCGCCGGCGTGACGCGCTCGCCGGCGCGGCGAAGCTCGCTCTCTCGATCCGCGACATCGCCCGCGAGGTCGGCAACGGTGCGGTGTGCACGTCCGGTGGCGTGGTCACCAAGCCGGGGATCGTCACCTCCGTCGTCGAGACGGCGGAGCAGCTGCTCGACCAGCGGCACCTCGATGCGGGATCCCTCGCGCGGATGCTGCAGCTCGCGCGGGACGATGCCGACCGCTTTGCGGCCGAGGAGAACATCGACGTCGAGTGGGAGCGGATCTGGTCGATCGAGCCGATCCTCTTCGACGACACGCTGATCGGCTTCGCCGACGAGGCCGTCCGTGAGGTGTCAGGGACGTCGCACAAGCTGCCGTCCGGGCCGCTGCACGACGCCGCCGAGGTCTCGCGCGCCGGCATCCCGACGGTGATGCTCTTCGTGCAGAGCCTGCGCGGCCTTTCGCACACGAAGCTCGAGGACACGAAGCGCGAGCATCTCGCGATGTCGATCGAGGCGCTCGACAAGCTGGCGTCGAAGACGCTGGCCTGGCTAGGCTTGTAGAGGACCCCGACAGGAGGACCTCATGTTGAGCTTCGGCGTCACCGTTCTCCCCGATCCGCCCTACAGCCGGATGATCGAGCTCATTCAGCTCGCGGAGCGGCACGGGTTCGAGTACGCCTGGACCTACGACTCACACGTCCTCTGGCAGGAGTCGTTCCCGGTTCTGGCGCTGGTCGCGGACCGGACGTCGAAGATCAGGCTCGGGCACATGGTCACGAATCCGGGTACGCGCGAGCCGACGGTGCTGGCGAGCGCCTACGCGACGCTGCACGACATCTCGGACGGCCGGATGATCATGGGCATCGGCCGCGGCGACTCCGCGCGGCGCTACATCGGGCAGCAGCCCGTGAAGGTCGCGGAGTTCGAAGAGGCGCTGAAGATGATCAAGCCGTTCATGAACGGCAAGGAAGTGAGCTGGAACGAGAAGGAGCTCCAGCTCAAGTGGGTGCGGCCCGAGCTGCCCGAGATCGAGATGCACGTCGCGGGGTACGGCCCCAAGGCGCTCGCGGTCGCAGGCCGCCAGGGCGACGGCGTGATCATCCAGCTCGCCGACCCGGACATCATCGTGTGGATCATGGATACGGCGCGGCGAGCCGCCGAGGAGGCCGGTCGCGACCCGGCGGCGCTGAGGTGCATCGTCAGCGCGCCGAGCCACGTGACCGACGACCTTCAGGACGCGCGCGACCAGGTGCGCTGGTTCCCCGCGATGGTCTCCAACCACGTGCAGGACCTGATCGACCGCTACGGCACGGACGGTAGCTCGGTGCCGCAGGCGCTGACCGACTACGTCCAGGCGCGGAAGTTCTACGACTACAACGAGCACTCACGGGTCGGCGCGAAGCACGGCGAGTTCGTCACCGACGAGATCTGCGACCGCTTCTGCGTGATCGGCAGCATCGAGCAGTGCAAGGCAAAGCTCAAGGAGCTCGCTGGCGTCGGCGTCGACCAGTTCAACATCTATCTGATGACGCACGGGCAAGAGGAGACATTGCAGGCCTACGGCGACGAGATCATCCCGGGCTTCGTCGGCGCGACCCTCTAGTGCAGCGTTCCGGAAGTTCCGTGATGATCCTGGCAGGCGAAAAGCAAGCCGGGCAAGGACGCAGGGAGCCCCGATAGCGGTGTTCTATCGGGG
>JALYLO010000062.1 GCA_030774175.1 Actinomycetota bacterium | reverse complement strand
GTCCCGCGGCGGTCGACGAGCCCCATCAGCGCGCGCAGCGTCGTCGTCTTCCCGACGCCGTTACGACCGAGCAGCGCGGTGACGCCGCCCTCGGGTACGTCGAACGATACGCCCTGGAGGACGTGCGCCTCGCCGAGGTGCACGTGCAGGTCGCGGATCGCTAGGAGCGGCACGAGGGGCCTCAGATCGGCTCTCCGAGATAGGCCTGCTGCACCGTCTCGTTGCGCATGATCGCGTCCGGCGTGTCGACCGCGAGCAGGCTGCCGTGGTGCAGGACGGCGATGCGCTGTGCGAGCCCGGTGACGACCTCCATGTGATGCTCGACGAGGAGCACCGTCTTGCCCTCGTCGACGTGCACCGAGCGGATCAGCTCGACGAGCTCGGGGACGTCCTCCATCGAGACTCCGGCCATCGGCTCGTCGAGGAGGATCACCCGGGAGTCGCCCGCGAGCACCATCGCCAGCTCGAGCTTGCGCTTGTCGCCGTGCGCGAGCAGTCCGGCCGGCACCGCGCCGCGCCCCCCGAGCCCGACGCGGTCGAGGGCCCAGGCGGCCTTGTCGACCGCTTCGCGAACGCGCGAAGCCCGACGCCAGATCCGCATCGTCCCGCCGAGCGCCGCCTCGGCCGCGAGTCGCACGTTCTCGAGCGCCGGCAGGAGCGGGAAGACGTTCGACACCTGGAAGGTGCGACCGAGACCGGCGCGGGTGCGACGAAACGGCGGCTCCGCGGTGACGTCGACGCCGGCCAGCTCGACGCGTCCGCTCGTCGGCCGGAGCAGGCCGGAGACGAGGTTGAAGAGCGTCGTCTTCCCCGCGCCGTTGGGGCCGATCACAGCGAGCAATTCGCCCTCGCGGACCTCGAGCGCGACCCCGGAGAGGATGGTTGCCCCTCCGATGTCGAGCCCGAGGTCCGTCGTTGCGAGGATCGGGGTTGCGCTCACGCGCGGTTCTTAACCGCGCATCGCGACGATCGGCGGCGCCGTGGCATAGGTGCTGGCCGTGCCGAGCAGTTGCGGCACGAGGTGGCCGTTCTTCGAGACGAGCTTCACCCGGAACATCGGCTGGAGCATCGCGTGATCTTGCGGCCGGATTGCCTGGAAGCCCTTCGGCGCGAGGAACTTGTAGCCCTCGAGCGCGGCGACCAGCTTGTCGGGGTCGTCGCTGCCCGCCGTTTTCAGCGCATGCACGATCATCTGCGCCATCACGAAGCCGTCCGGCGTGAAGATGTCCGGCACCTGGCCGCGCTTGCGGAGCTTCTGCACGAGCCAGTCGTTCACCTTGCTCTTGGGCGCCGTGTAGACATAGTGCGACAGGAAGTGGATCTTCGTCGCCTGGTCGCCGAGCGTCCCCCACGTCGCGCGCTCTGCGAGACCGGTGACGATCTGCGTCCCGCCCGAGAAGACGTTCTGCTGGTCGAGCGACTTCCACATCGAGCCTGCCGTCGTTCCGGCCCACGCCACGAAGATCAGATCCGCGTTCGCGTTCTTCGCCTGCTGGGCAAACGGCGTGAAGTCGGTCGCCGACAAGGGCACCGAAACCTCGGTGACGGTGTGGCCCTTCGCGCCGAGAACTGCCTTGACCGCGGCGTAGTTGCCGTGGCCGAACACCGAGTCCTGGTCGAAGACGACGACCTTCTTGCCGGCGCCCTGGAGGAAGGAGTTCGCGGTGTAGACGTCCTGGAGCGTCTGGCGACCGGCGCGGAACGTGTACTTGTTCACGCCGGTGATCGCGTCGGAGGCAGCGGGGCCCGAGATGTAGAGGATGTGGTTCTGGGCCGCGAGCGGGGCAACCTGGAGCGCGACGCCCGACGAGTCGGTGCCGCCGATGATCTTGTACCCCTGGCCGATCAGGTCTTTCGCCGCGTTGACGGCCGTTGCCGCATCCGTCTTGTCGTCGACGTAGGTGACGTTGATCGACTTGCCGTTGACCTTGTTCGTTCCCTTCGTGACGTATGACAGCCCGTACTTGAAGCCCTCGACCTCCTCGGCACCATAGGCGGCGAGCAGACCGGTGCGGGAGTAGATGATCCCGACGTTGTACGACGACGCGGCCGAATGGTGTGAGCGGGCCGCGACCGTCGCGGTCCCGCCGAGCAGCATGAAAAAGGCTGCCGCAAGCAGGACCTTGGTGAAGCGGTGACGCATGAACGCATCCTCCTGTGAGTGAACGCTGTAGCTGTACCCCGAACCTGAGACCCGATTCAGGTGTTAGTTTCCTTCCCCTGGGTAAGACGTGTCAAGTCGAAAATGGTTAAGCGTTCCACCAGGTGCTCTTCCACTCGGCCGACGGCGCGCCGCTTTTCGGGATGCTCGCGGTGCACGTTGGGTCGCACCCCGGCGTCGTCGTCGCACACGGCTTCAACACCCACGGCTACGCGTCGGTGATCCGGTGGGCGGCGCTGCTCTACGCGCGCGGCTACAACGTGATCGCCGCGGACCAGCGCGACTTCTTCTTCGAGTCGC
>JALYLO010000061.1 GCA_030774175.1 Actinomycetota bacterium | reverse complement strand
CCGTCCATCAACACCACGCAGGCGCCGCAGTTGGAGGTGTCGCAGCCCCAATGGGTCCCGGTCAGGCCGGGCGTCTCGCGAATGAAGTGAACGAGCAGCAGACGCGGCTCGATCTCGCGGGTGATCGTCTCGCCGTTGACCGTTATCGAGACGTGCATGATCAGGCCTCCTGAGGCAGCGCGCGTGCCGTCGCGCGGAGCAGGGCGCGTTTCGTGAGGACGCCGGCGAGATGGCGCTTGTAGTCGATCGGCCCCCGACCGTCCGCGCTCGGAGCGCAGTCCGCCGAAGCGATGTCGCCCGCCTGCGCAAACAACTCCTCCGACGGTGCCTCGCCTCGCAGCAGCTCCTCGGCTCGCGAGAGATGGATCGTCGTGAGCCCGACCGCGCTGAGCGCGATGCCCGCGTCGGCGATCCTCCCGCCGTCGATCCAAACGGCCGCCGACGCGGCGGCGATCGCCCAGTCTCCGGCGCGGCGCTCGACCTTCTCGTGGGCGCTACCGCCGCCCGGACGCAGCGGAATCCGCACCTCCGTAAGCAGCTCGCCGTCGCCCACCGCGGTCATGTAGGGCCCGACGTGAAAGTCCTCCATTCCGACCACGCGCTCGCCGCCGGCGCCGCGGATCACGGCCTTCGCCTTGACCGCCGAGCAGACGGCCGAGAGGTCCTCGGCGGCGTCCGCCTGACACAGCGAGCCGCCGATCGTGCCGCGGTTGCGCACCACGGGATCGGCGATCACGTTCTCGGCGTCGCGAAACAGCGGAAAGTGCCCGGCCAGCAGCTCGGACTTCAGCAGATCGACGTGGCGGGTCAGCGCCCCGATCAAGACCTCGTCGCCCAGCTCGCGGATGTAGGCGAGCTCCGTGAGGTCGTTGATGTCGATCAGGTGCTCCGGGTTCGCCAGCCGGAGCTTCATCATCGGCAGCAGACTGTGTCCGCCCGCGATGATGCGCGCCTCCGAGCCGAGCCTCTGCAGCGACGCGATCGCGCCCTCCACACTGGTCGCACGCTCGTACTCGAATGACGCAGGGGTCTGCAACAGGACTCCTTTCGTATCAGGAACGACTGGGAAGCCGCTTGCGAGGGGCGCCGATGTCGTCGCGCTGCTCGTACTGGACGGGCGCGTCGGTACCGATCACCGGAGACCGCGGCAGTCTTTCCGGACCTGTCTGTCGGATCTCGGGGTAGAGCTCGCGCGCCGTCAGGCTTCCCCCCTCGACGTTGCGCAGCACCGGCCCGTCCGGGCTCGCCGCGGCGATCGGCGCCTCCCGGCCGAGCCGAGCGAGCGTGAGCGTGCCCTTGGTGTAGACCTCGCCGATGCGCGGCGCCTTGATCGTGGAGCTTTCCGGAAAGTTCCTGAACCCGGCGGCGGCCGCCCCGGGATACAGGCCCTCGACGAGGCCGACGGCATCGACCATGCCCGCCTTCTTGACGAGCAGGCCTTCGAGCGCCTCGACGGCCGCGTCGAGCTGCTGGTTGATCGCCGTCACGACGTCGTTGACCGGCGCGCTCTTCTCCACGATTCCCGTGACGCCGGTGATCACCTCATCGAGGCCGGCGGTGATCCGTCGAAGCGCCACGATCGTCGAGACGAGATAGAAGACGAGGGCGAGGACGATCAGCACGACGGCGATGATCATCACGACTCCGGCTGCAGGCATTCCCCCTCCTTAACGCGCATCATCGAGGATCACGTCGAGCGAGCCACCGTAGTTGGCGACTCCCGCGACCGTCTGCGTCACCTGGTCCTGCGTCGTAACGAGCAGCGCGGCGGCGTCGAGGTCCTTCGAACCTGCAGACGCGATGCTCGCGATCTCGCTCACACTCGGCACGATGCTCTTGGCGGCGCCCAGAACGCCGTTGAGCAGGTAGACGACGACCGGGAGGAGCACGACGAGCAGGACGATGTCGCCGATCCACCAGAGGGTCATCGCGGTCTCCGCTCGGCGACGATCGCCGCCTTGCGAGCGATCCCCGGCAGCGCGCCGAGGATGACGTCGAACTGAGCGTTGATCGCCGTCACCGCGCCCTCGAGCGGGCGCAGATGTTCGGACTCGACGCCCTGGAGCGCGCCGGCGAGGGTCGCGAGGCCTTCCGAGATCGAGGCCAGGCGCTTCTGCACCACGATCAGGGCGGCGGCCAGCACGACGACCACGACGACGGCCAGCACGACGCTCAGCAGGACCAGGACGTGCGTGCTGCTCATGCGCCGCCGTACCCATCGGTGAGCGCGTTCATATAGCCGTCCTGAACGACGGCTTCATCGACGATCAGGGCCAGCACCGGAGCCGTCGCCACGAGTTGGGGAATGTTCGCGGTGTTCGCGCCGACCTTGCCCGCGATCTCGAGCAGCGCACCGACCGACCGGTCGATGCTCACGACGGACTGCACGAGCACGGCAAGCAGCGCCGCGACGATCAGCGCGGCGGCCAGCCCGATCGCCAGCGCGATCCACCAGTAGGTATGTCCCGACACCGCGGCAAGGATCACTTTCCGACCGCCACCTTTCGCAGGGCCCGGGCGGTGTGCAGGATCCGCACCCCCGAGTCGTTGATCCGCGCGATGCCGCCCAGCTCGGCTGTCTGCCGGCGCACCACCTCGACCGCTTGCTCGGCCGTCCTGGCCTGCCTGGCGATCCTGATCGCCAGCAGCACGATCACGATCACGATCACCGCCGCCACCGCGATCACCACGATGCCGAGCGCGAGCCCCACCTGCCAGTCGGTAGCTGACGCCGTCAATCCTTGCACGAAGAACCTCCTCACGCGCTGGCTCCAGCAGACCTCGTCGACACGGTCTCCGGAGCGCCGAACCTACCATCCAACGCCGCGAGAGTCCAAGTCCCCTGCGCGCAAGTGAGTCAACGGTGCCCCAGATCTCGGCCTCGGTCTGTGACGATGCGGAGACCGGCGGCGTATCCTGAGAGATGAACATCGACGCGACCGAGGAGGAGACGTGCGCTCGAAGTTGATTCTCGGGATCGTTGCATTCGCGCTCGTGGCCGGCGCGGCGGTCGGCGAGGTCGCTGCGAGCTCGCAACGAGGGCGGATTTCCGGGGTGACGCAGATCAGCTTCGGTTGTCCCGGGCCGGTGCGCGAAGGAGCTCCGACCTGTGAGCGTTGGGTTCGTTTTCCGCACGCCCGCTTTGCGGTCGCCCGTCTGGCCGACGACAACACACCGATCGCGGGAACCCAGCTGATCATCTCCTCCGGCGACCGCGGCCAGTTCACGATCGTCTTGCCGAGCGGGCGGTATCTGCTCCGACCGCTCCCTGCGCAGCACACTCGCGGTGGCGCATCAGTCCGGGTCGCTGTTCAACCCGCGAGGACGAGCTGGGCGCTCGTCCGCTTCAACGGCTTCCCGCAGATGCTCTGAGCCAAGGCGGTGGAGAGTCGGGGATCCCGTGCAGGACTTCGACCATCGTCCGCCCATCGAGCTCGGCGTCGTCGATCGCACGGGAGAGAAGAGAGCTCGCGAGTGTCCCCTTACCCGTATAGCTCTGCTCCGCAAGGCGGCTGAGCTTCTCCGCATGCTCGGGGTCAAGTGTCAGGTTGAGCCGCGTGGATCGCGCTGCTCGAGCCATGCCGAAACACTTACCACGCTTTTGACACGGGTCGCGCTGTTGATCCTTTTCCGCGTCGGACACGTCAAGATCCAGCGGTGCGGTCGAGGGCGGTCGAAGAGCTTCGTGAGCTGGCCCGGCGGGACGGGCTGCTGGCAGAGGAGTCGGAGCGCACCCACGCGCTCGCGGCGGCGGTCGCGGAGGTGCGCGCACGCGCAGAGGCGATCGCCGCCTTCTTCGAAGACGAGGCCGAGGAAGACCGACACTTGCGACGGGCCGCGGCGGACGCAACGCTCGAGCTCGACGCCCGGCGCGCCGAACAAGCTGACGCGGCGGCCGAGCTCGAACGGGCGAGCTCCGACGAGCAACGCGACGCGGCGCAGCGTCGGGTCGGACGTGCGTCCGACCGCGTCGAGCTCGCTCTGCGGAACCTCGAACGGGTGCGGGGGGAGCTGGAGGCGCTCCGACGCACGGCTGAGGAACTGACGCTCGAACTGCCGG
>JALYLO010000060.1 GCA_030774175.1 Actinomycetota bacterium | reverse complement strand
GTTGCTGTTCGTCCCGACGACCGAAAACAGCGCGAACACGTTGTCCTGTTGGATCAGCTGTCGCACGTTCTGCACCGTCTTCGAGGGGTCGTAGGCGTCGTCGAGATAGGTGAACTTGATCTTGCGGCCGTGCACGCCGCCGCGGCTGTTGGCGTACTTGAAGTACGCATCCGCGCCCTTCAGGACACCCGCGGCCGCGGCGGCCTCGCCGGTCAGCGGACCGCTCGAGCCGATCGTGATCGTCGTCGAGGAGACGCCCGGTGTGCCCGCGGGCCGTGTGCCCACGGGCCGCGCGCCCCCCTCGGCGGCGGCCAGGAGGAGAGCAAGCAGGGCGAGCGCGAACGCAGCGGTCCTGGTGGTCACGACGTCCGAGAGTAGCCGCGATGCGCGACCATCGATGCGACCCTCAGCACCACCGGCAGCGCCAGCATCAGCAGGATCAGAACGAGGCCGAAGAAGAACGTCGTCGGGCCCGCCTGCTTCGTGTCGACGCGCGGGACGAGGCCCACGATGTCGGGCAAGAACTGGATCAGGAGCGCTCCGACGACGGCGCCCCAGATGGAGCCGAAGAACCCGACGACGGCGCCGACGAGCAGGTAGAGCGAGAGCTGGATCGGGAACGTGTCGGGGCTCACGTACGCCACGTTGATCGCGAGCAGCGAGCCCGCGACGCCGGCGTAGGCGGCCGACACGCCGAACGCGGCCACCTTGTACGCGGAGCGATTCACGCCCGACGCCGCGGCGGCGAGCTCGCTGTCGCGGACGGCGCGCAGCGAGCGGCCGAAGCGCGATGCGAGCAGCCACCACGCGAGCACGAACAGCGCGACACCGACCGTCCACGTGAGCGCGTAGAGCCATTCGTTGTTCGTCAGCTGCTTCCCGAGGATCTTCACCCCCACGCCGTGGCCGGTCTGGGCCGGCTTGCCGAACAGCGTGATGCCGGTCGAGCCGCCGGTGAAGTGGTCGAACTTCTTCAGCACCGTCGGGAGCGCAATCGCGATCCCGAAGGTCGCGAGCGCGAGGTAGAGACCCGAGAGGCGCAGCGCGGGTATGCCCGCGAGCAGGCCGATGCCGCCGGCGACGCAAGCTGCAACCGGGATCGTCCAGAGGTCGCGCACGCCGTGGTTTCCCATCAGGATCGCCGTCGTGTACGCGCCGACTGCCATGAAGGCGCCGTGGCCGAGCGAGATCTGCCCGCTGTGGCCGGTGAGCACGTCCAGCCCGAGGATCGCGATGAAGTACGCCCCGACGGTCGCGAGCTGCACCGTCCGGAACTCCGAGAGCGGCACCGGCAGCAGCGCGAGCGCTGCGATCGCAAGGCCGACGAGCGCAAGACGGGCCCTCATACGCGCCTGACCGCGGCGCGTCCGAAGATCCCGTCCGGCCGCACGAGCAGGACGGCGAGGATCATGACGAGCGCGGTCGCGAGGCGCAGCTCGCCCCCGACCCAGTGCACGTAGGTGCCCACGAGGTTCAGGAGCACTCCGAGCGCGAGCCCGCCGACGACGGCACCGACCGGCGAGTTCATGCCGCCGAGCACCGCCGCTGCGAACGCGTAGAGCAGGACGGTCTGCATCATGTTCGGCTCTAGGAAGAGCGACGGCGCCGCGAGCACACCGGCGACCGCGCCGAGCGCGGCGGCGAGGCCCCACCCGAGCGCCAGCATCACCCCGACGCGAACGCCAACGAGGCGGGCCTCGACCGGGTTGACGGCCGCGGCGCGCAGCCCGAGCCCGACCTTCGTCTTCGCAAAGAGCAGCCCGACGATCACGACGGCGACGATCGAGACGGCGATCACGCCGATGTCCTGCTTCGAGAATGCGACGCCGCCGACCGAGATCGGCGAGGTGGAGAATGGTCCCTTGAACTGCTTCGCGGCGCCGCCCCAGATCCACGTGTCGAGTCCGTTGACGGCGATCAACAGACCGATCGTCAGGATCACGATCCCGAGCAGCGGGCCTCCCTGGATCGGGCGGATGACCGTCTGCTGCAACGCCACACCGCCCGCGAACGAGAGCGCGAGCGTCGCCCCGAACGCCGGCCAGAACGCCCAACCGTGGTTCATCAGCGTCCAGCAGACGAACGCCGACAGCGTCGCGAGCTCGCCCTGGGCGAAGTTGACGACACCGGTCGAGCGGTGGATCAACACGATCGCGAGCGCCAGCGAGCCGTAGACGCCGCCCGACGCGAGCCCCGAGACGATCTGCTGGAGCAGGTTCGTCATCAGTAGCCCAGGTAGCTCCGGCGCACGGACTCGTTTCGCTGGAGGTCGGCGGCCGGCCCGCCCAGGACGACGCGGCCCGTCTCGAGCACGTACGCCTGGCGCGCGGCAGAGAGCGCGATCGTCGCGTTCTGCTCGACCACGACGACCGTCGTGCCGCTCTCGTTCAGCTTTCGCAACGTGCGGAAGCACTCGCGCACGACGAGCGGCGCGAGACCCAGCGACGGCTCGTCGAGCAGCAGCAGCCGCGGCTTCGCCATCATCGCGCGCGCGAGCGCGAGCATCTGCTGCTCCCCGCCGGAGAGCGTGCCTGCCTGCTGGTCGCGCCGCTCGTACAGGGGCGGAAAGAACTCGAAGACGCGCGCGAGGTCACGAGCCGAGAGGCCACGCTGCACCCACGCCCCGAGCCGGAGGTTGTCGAGCACCGAGAGCGTCGTGAAGGTGCCGCGACCTTCGGGCACGTGCGCGACGCCGCGGCGGGCCATCGACTCGGGCGTCCGCCGGAAGACCTTGTGTCCGTCGAGCAGGACGTCGCCCGTCGTCTTCACCGTGCCGGAAACGGCGCGCAAGGTCGTCGTCTTGCCGGCGCCGTTCGCTCCGAGGATCGCGACGAAGTCGCCTTCCTCCACCGTCAGCGTGACGTCGTGCAGCGCGTGGATCTCGCCGTAGGTTGCGCCGACCTCGCGCAGCTCAAGGAGCGACAAGGCGCTCCTGGAGGCGCGCGACCTGCTCCTCGGTCAGGCCGGCCGCCCGCAGGTACGCGGCGACCTCGCCGTAGCGCGATTCGATCTCCTCGAGCACGCGCACCATTCCTTCCGCAGGCGTGGCGCCGAGCCTCGCGCGCCGTGCCCGGGTCGCCTCGTCCGGCGCCTCCGCCAGCCATTCGACGGTGCGCGGCTCGAGGTTCCTCCCCGAGAGCGCGTAGTCGGCCGCAACGGCCTCGTGCGGGACGCCTGCGAGGCGGAGCAGGAGCGCCGCGACGAGGCCGGTGCGGTCCTTTCCACCCATGCAATGCACGACGACTGCGCCGTCGGCGTCGGCGACGGCGCGCAACGCGAGCCCGAAGCGGTCGCGATAGCGCTCGAGGAAGTCGACATACGACCACGCGTAGTGGTCGGCCATGTCGTCGACGGAGTCGAGGTGCTCATCGAGCTGCGCGACGTATTCCTCGTCGTAGCCGTCGCCGAGCACCGAGACGTGCACCACCTCGATGTCGACGTCGCGCGGCTGGTCCTCGGCGAGCTCCTCGGGCCACCGCAGGTCGACGATGCGAGTCACGCCGTGGTCTGCGAGCGCCCGCCAGCCGGCGTCGGTCAGCCTGCGGACGTTGTCCGACCGCACGACCCGTCCGGCGCGGGTACGTCGGCCGTCCTCGGTCGGAAGGCCGCCGAGGTCGCGGACGTTCAGGCAGCCCTCCCAGGCGAGCGCGGTCATGCTCAGGCGGCGGAGGACTCGGCGCCCAGATAGGCCTCGATCACCGCGGGATTGCGCTGCACCTCTTCGGGCGTGCCCTCGGCGATCTTGCGGCCGAAGTCGAGCACGTGGATGCGTTCGGCGATCCCCATCACGAGCCCCATGTGGTGCTCGACGAGGAGCACCGTCAGCTTGAAGTCGTCGCGGAGCTTCTTGATGAACGCGCCGAGCTCCGAGACCTCTTCGTGATTCAGGCCTCCGGCGGGCTCGTCGAGGAGCAGGAGCCGCGGCTCGGCGACGAGCGCACGCGCGAGCTCCACCCGCTTCAGCGTGCCGAACGGCAGGCCCGCAACGGGGCGGTTCGCGACGTTCGCGATGCCGACGTAGTCGAGCACTTCGAGCGCCCGCGTGCGAGGCGCGGCGCCGGCGAACGGTCTGGTGCGGGTGTGCGCCCCGACGAGCACGTTGTCGAGCACGGTCATCGTCCTGAAGAGCTCGACGTTCTGGAAGGTGCGGGCAATCCCGCGGCGGACGATCCGGTGCGGCGGCGTGCGCAGGAGGGTCTTGCCGGCGAACTCGAGCTCACCGGCGTCGGGCTTGTAGAGACGCGTGACGACGTTGAAGAGCGTCGTCTTGCCGGCCCCGTTCGGGCCGATCAGGCCGACCACCGCACCCTGCTCGACGTCGAGAGAGACGTCATCGATCGCGACGATCCCGCCGAAGCGGCGGGTGACGTTGCGGACGGAGAGCAGCGTCATCGGGCGCAACTCTAATCGGTCCCGGAACGTTTCCCTGGAAAGGAGGTTTTTGATGGTGAACGGACTGACCAGAGCGGCCGCGACGCTCGTCGGAGCGGCCGCGGCCGGCTTTCTGCTGTGGCTCGCGGCGCAGATCGGGCGTCACAGCACGGGCGGCTACTGGGCCGCATACGGGATCGTGGTGGGCGCGGGGATCGTATTCGCGCTGTCGCAACTGAGAGGACGGACAGGCCATCCGCCGGGAATGCTGCTGCTCGGCTTCCTGCCGGTGCTCGTCGTGGCGGGTTGGGTGCTGCTCGGTCTGCAGCCGCACGAGAACTGGTTCCGGTCGCATGTGCTGAGCTGGTCCGGGGACATGCACATCCGCAGCGCAGTGCAGGACATCGGCACCTGGCTCGGCGTGCTGGCGTTCGGAATCGGCTTCACGCTCGGCGCTGCGCTCGAGCCGGCTCCGCGGCGGCGCCCGGCCGACGTCGACCCGGCGCACGACCGCAT
>JALYLO010000059.1 GCA_030774175.1 Actinomycetota bacterium | reverse complement strand
CCCCAGCCTGGTCGTCACAGACGGTGATCGACGCGGCGCCGTCGTCCGCCCGGACGAGGTAGTACGAGTTGAATCCCGGCACGGGCTCGATCACGGACTTGATCTCGTCGCTCCGCGCTGCGAGCTGGTCGGCGAGCGCGCTATTGCCGACGTAACGCCGGATGGATACGTACATCCTGGCCTCCTTTAGGTCGTGCACCGGGGTGCCCGGCACGAGAGCGACGCTACTCCGGCCTCCGCTGACAATCAAGCGCTTTTCCCGTAATGTCCTCTCTGATGGCGCGCCTGTCTGAGATCTTGCGCAGTAAGGGCACAGACGTCCTCAAGATCGATGCATCGGCCACCGTGTTCGACGCGCTCAAGAAGATCGTCGAGCTGAACGTCGGCTCGATCCTCGTCACCGAAGGCGATGAGGTGGTCGGGATCATGACTGAGCGGGATTACCTGCGGAAGATCGCGATCCAGGGCCGGACGAGCCACGACACGCTGGTCGGCGAAATCATGTCGTCGCCCCTCATTTACGTGACGCCCGAGACGAGCATCGAGGAGTCGATGGCGATCATGACCGACCGGCGGATCCGGCACCTGCCGGTGATCGAGAACGACGACGTCGTCGGCATCATCTCGATCGGGGACCTCGTGAAGTTCCAGTCCCAGGAGCAGAGCTTCCAGATCAAGTATTTGACCGAGTACATCTCGGGCGGCAGATAGACCCCACACCGTCGTCGCGCGAACCGCTGCGCCGCACGTTCGAGTCCGCGGCCCACCTTTACGACGCGGCCCGCCCCGGATATCCCGACGAGCTCTTCGACGACCTGATCGAGCTGTCCCGGCTCGAGCCGGGTGACCGTTTGCTGGAGATCGGCTGCGGGACCGGCAAGGCGACTCGAGCGCTGTTGCAACGCGGCTTCTCGGTCGTCTCCGTGGAGCTCGGAGCCGGCCTCGCCGAGCAGGCGGGCCGAAACCTGGCAGGCCTCGTCGAGATCCATGTCGAGCCGTTCGAGACCTGGGAGGGCGAGGCCGGAGCGTTCGATCTCGTCTACGCCGCGACGGCGTGGCACTGGGTCGATCCGGCGACCCGGTACGCGAAGGCGCACCGGCTGTTGCGGCGGAAGGGTCATCCGGCGTTCTGGAGCGCGCTCCATGCGTTTCCGCCCGGCTTCGACTCGTTCTTCACCGAGATCCAGGAGGTGTACGACGCGATCGGCGAGAGCTATGCCGAAGACTGGCCGCCACCGCCGCGGGAACAGATCGCCGACGCGGCGGACGAGATCGAAGCGAGCGGCCTCTTCGAAGACGTCCGCCTGCGCCGATATGTGTGGGAGCGGTCGTACACGGCCGACGAGTACATCGCGCTGCTCGAGACGTTCTCCGGCCACATCACGATGGACGCGGCCAAGCGAGAGCGCCTGTACCAGGAGATTCGCGAGCGAATCGGCAGGCGGCCGGAGCAGCGGGTGCGACGGCACTGGTACGCGATCCTTCACGTGGCGCGCCGGAAGTCGTAGACGCGGCGAAAGTCGAGGGCATTCGCGCGGAAGGTCCAGGGCGCAGGCCGTCGAACGGGCCTACATCGTGAAGGTGGCGGACCGGATTGCGGCTCCTAACGCAACTGAGCACGCGAGCGCGAAGCGGCGTTTGCGGTGCCTCGCGTGCAACGAGCCGGTGGAGAAGTCCCTCAGCGCTCTCGGCTCGCTTCGCTGTCTCGCCTGCCGCGAGACGAACGCGCCGCTCGATCCGGCTCTCGCCTCCGCGCGGCATGGCCGCACGGGTTCGTAAGCCCGGCGGCGGAACGGCTACTCCCAGAAGAGTCAAGTCGGGCGAGTCGGAGCGCGACTTGTAAACAATTTGGGACTGACCGCAGGTTCCTGCGCTGCCGCGCATCTATTCAGTACGGAGCCAGGGTGGCGCCAGGCCGTCTGCGGCGAAGGCCTTTTGGCGCCGGGCCGTCTGGAGAGAGAGGACGGCATCACCCCTGGCTCCGCAAGGTTCCTGACTTTGACAGGCGCGTCGGCTGGGACGGCGATCAGCCCGCCTCAGGCGAGGGGAGCGGCGGTCTGCGGCACCACCGCTCAACCCTCACGCCTCTTACGACTCTTCCGGCGTTAGTTGGTCAGTTCCGCTTCCGCCGGACGAGGTTCCATCGGGGTCTGCACCGAAAGCGCTTCGCCGACCCGAGGCCGGGCGGATGGTCCTCGGATCGAGGCTCCGAGCCGAGTAAGGTCGTCTTCGTGGGCCTCTTTCCCCTCGACAACGACGCCATCCGGGCAGCCGAGCTCGCTCTTGCCGAGGCGTTCGAGGATCCCGACCCGACGGCGTGGGTGAACTCCTACACGGAAGACGCGATCTTCGTGGGGCCTGGCAATCCGGCGATCGAAGGACGTGCCGCCCTGCTCGCCGTCGCACCACAAATCGCGATGTCTTCGCTGGAGATCGTCGCCGACTCGACGATCGGGGCAGGCGACCTCGCCGCCACCACC
>JALYLO010000058.1 GCA_030774175.1 Actinomycetota bacterium | reverse complement strand
CAAGATCTACGACGCCGCGCCCGGCGCGAGCGCCGAGCTGGCGCTGCGCGCAACGGAGTGGTATTTGCAGGACACCGCTGATTTCGGCCTCGGCATGCCGGACGAGCAGCCGAAGGCGTCCGAGATGATCCCGCAGATCGTGCGCGCGATCGAGCAGCTCGTCGAGCGCGGCTACGCGTACGAGGTCGACGGGGACGTCTACTACCGTGTCTCGAAGTTCTCCGAATACGGGAAGCTCTCGGGGCAACGTCCCGAGCAGGTGGAGGAGCAGGAGCCGAACGCGCGCAAGGAGGATCCGAGGGACTTCGCGCTCTGGAAGGCGAACAAGCCGGGCGAGGACACGCGGTGGGACTCTCCGTGGGGGCGCGGGCGACCAGGCTGGCACATCGAGTGCTCGGTGATGGCCGAGGAGCTTCTCGGCCCAGTGTTCGAGATCCACGGCGGCGGGCTCGACCTCGTGTTCCCTCACCACGAGAACGAGATCGCACAGTCGCGCGCGCTCGGCCATCCGTTCGCGCAGCTGTGGATGCACAACGGCATGCTGCGCTTCACCGGCGAGAAGATGTCCAAGTCCGTCGGCAACGTCGCGACGATGCGCGAGGCGCTCGACCGGTGGGGGCGAGAGACGCTCCTCGCCTTCTACCTCACCGCGCACTGGTCGAAGCCGATCGACTACTCCGACGAGACGCTGACGTCCGCCCAAGCGCGCAAGGAGCGCCTGCGGGAGGTGTTTCGCAACCCATCCGTGCCTGCACCGGAAGGCGAGTGGGAGCGCTTCGCGGCTGCGCTGGACGACGACTTCAACACTCCCGAGGCGCTCGCGATCATGCACTCCTGGCAGGACCACGAGCTGCTAGGTCGCGCGCTCGATGTCTTCGGGCTCGCGTCGCTCGCGGAGAGCGACGAGGCGCCACCGGAGATCAGCGACCTCGCCGAGCAACGCCAGCAGGCTCGCGCGGCCGGTGACTTCGAGGAGGCGGACCGTGTGCGCGCCCAGATCGAGGCAGCAGGATGGGTCGTGCGAGACGTCGCCGGCGGCTTCAAGCTCGTCCCGAAGCGATGACACGCGAGCAGGTCTACGGGCGCCGCCCGGTGCGAGAGGCGCTTCGTGGCAGACGCCAGGTGCTCGAGCTGTGGGCGAGCGAGCGTGCGCTCGCGGCCGAGCCGTGGCTACGCGACTCGACGCTGAAAGTGCAAGTGAAGCCCGATCGCGAGCTGTCCGAGGCCGCTGGGACGCGCGATCACCAGGGCATCGTCGCCTGGACGGAGCCCTACAAATATGCCGATGCCTGGGAGCTGGCAGGTCAGGAGACGCCGCTTCTCGTCTGCCTCGACGGCGTCACCGATCCGCACAACCTCGGAGCCGTCTGCCGCAGCGCGGAGGGGGTGGGCGCGACGGGAGTCGTCGTTCCGGCGCACGGCTCGGCCGCCGTCACACCAGCGGTCGCGAAGGCGTCCGCGGGCGCAGTCGAGCACCTCCCCGTCGCCGTCGTGCACAACCTCGCGCGCTTCCTCGCGGACATCAAGGGTCCCGATCTCTGGATCTACGCCGCAGCGAGTGGGGCCGGACAGACACTGTGGGAGGTGGACTTGCGCGGCGGCATAGTGCTCGTCCTGGGCGCGGAGGGCAAAGGATTGCGCCCACTCGTTCGCCGCACCTGCGACGGCGAGGTTTCGATCCCGCTCAGCGGCCAGGTCGAGTCCCTCAACGTGAGCGTCGCCGCGGCGCTGCTCTTGTATGAGGCGCGGCGCCAGCGTGGCTGATCCGACGCTGTACCTCTTCGACGGGCACAACCTGCTGCACGCCGGCGGCTTCTCGGATCCACGAGAGCTCCGCGACACGCTCGCCAGTTGGGTGGCAACACAGGGCGCGCGCGGCGTGCTCGTCTTCGATGGAACGGGACAGGAGGAGACACGCGGCCCGCTCGACGTTCGGTTTGCGGAAAACGCCGACGCGCTGATCGAGCGTCTCGCGAGCCAGCATCGGGCGAGCGAGCGCGTGTGCGTCGTCTCGTCCGATGCGACCGTGCGCGCGACCGCCGGACGCCTGGTGCGAACCGTGACGTCCCAGACGTTCCTGGGCGACCTGGCGCCGGTCGAGCACAGCGAGGAAAAGCGCTCGGCCCTGGCGGACCGCCTCGACGCCCCGACGCGCGAGGCGCTCGAGCGCCTGCGCCGGGGAGAGACGTAGGCGAACGTACGTTCTTATCATAAAAGGTCCACCGCAAGTCGCTTGTAAATCCGTGGACCCCGTGCTATCTTCTGCCTCAAGTTGAGGGTGAGACTTCAGTCCTGCAGACCGCAATCTGGGGGTTAGAG
>JALYLO010000057.1 GCA_030774175.1 Actinomycetota bacterium | reverse complement strand
GGAGTGACGTCGTCCTGTTCGAGCGAGCTGACCTGACGAGCGGTTCGACCTCTCACTCGGCAGGGCTGGTCGGCCAGCTGCGCGGCTCGCTCTCCCTGACGCGAATGATGATGAGCTCCGTCGAGCTCTATCGGACGCTCGAGGCGGACGTGGGGCTCGAGACGGGCTGGCGCGAGGTCGGGTCGTTGCGGCTGGCCTCGTCCGAGGAACGGATGGAGGAGCTGGCGCGTCAAGCCGGTTGGGCTAAGACATTCGGCCTGCCGCTCGAATTGATCTCGGCCCAGGAGGCGCAGGATCTGTTCCCGCCGATGACGACCGAGGGCGTCCTCGGCGCCGCCTATCTCCCGACGGACGGCTACGTCGATCCGAGCCAGCTGACGTTCGCGCTGGCCGAGGGCGCTCGGCGCGGAGGAGCTGAGATCGCGACCCACACGCGCGTCACGGGAATCTCCGTCGAGCGGGGCCGCGTGACCGGCGTCGAGACGGACAAGGGCGCGATCGAGACCGAGATCGTCGTCGATGCGGGTGGCATCTTCGCAGGAGAGATCGGGCGACTCGCGGGCGTGAACGTCCCGGTGATTCCGATGGCGCACGAGTACCTCGTCACGCGTCCCTCAGGCGTTCCGCTCGACGTGCCGACCCTCCGCGATCCGTCGCTGCTCGTCTACTTTCGCGGAGAGTCGGGCGGGCTGGTGATGGGCGGGTACGAGCGCAACCCTGCGTCCTGGTCACTCGACGGCATTCCTCCGGACTTCAACGGCAAGCTGCTCGCAGAAGATTGGCCTCGCTTCGAGGAGTTGATGGAGAACGCACTGTTGCGCGTCCCGAGCCTGGCGGACATGGAAGTCATCCGCTTGATCAACGGCCCCGAAGCCTTCACGCCGGACGGCGAGTTCATCATCGGCCCGAGCGACGTACGCGGCTTCTGGGTTGCGGCGGGCTTCTGCGCGCACGGTCTCGCCGGCGCGGGCGGCATGGGGAAGCTCGTCGCGGAGTGGATTGTCGAAGGCGTGCCGTCCCTCGACGTGTGGGAGATGGACTCGCGCCGGTTCGGACGTCATTACCGGAGCGGCGAGTACACGCTTGCTCGCACCGTCGAGGTCTACTCGACGTACTACGACGTCAAGTACCCGGGGCACGAGCGCACCGCCGGACGTCCGCTCCGTCTCTCCCCGGTGTACGGACGGCTGCAGGAGCTGGGTGCCGCTTTCGGCGAGAAGTCGGGCTGGGAGCGCGCCAACTGGTTCGAGCCGAACGGGGAGCGCGGCGACGAGTCCCTGCGGCCGCGAGGCTGGGCGGGTCGGCTGTGGTCCCCGGCCATCGGCGGAGAGCACCGCGTGTGCCGCGAGACGGCTGCGCTCTTCGACGAGACGTCGTTCGCGAAGATCGAGATCTCCGGGGAAGGTGCCGCAGCGTTCCTCGAACATCTCTGCGACAACCGTGTCGCGCGCGACGTCGGCGCGATTACGTACACGCAGATGTTGAATCCGCTCGGCGGGATCGAGTGCGACTTCACGGTCACGCGGCTCGCGGACGACCGCTTCCGCATCGTGACCGGGACGGCCTTCGGGCAGCACGACCTCGCCTGGATTCGCGCAAACGCACCCGAGGACGGCTCGGTGAGCGTCGAGGACGTGACGTCGAAGTTCGCCTGCCTGGGCCTCTGGGGCCCGCTCGCACGAGACATCCTCGCGCCGCTGACGACCGACGACCTCTCCTTTCCGTACATGCGAGCGAGGGAGATCGCCGTCGGCCCGGTGCCGTGCCTTGCGCTGCGGGTCACGTACGTCGGCGAGCTGGGCTGGGAGCTGTACTGCGCGACGGAGTTCGGGCTGCGTTTGTGGGACGTCCTCTGGGAGTCGAGTCGCGGCCACGGGCTCGTTGCCGGCGGCTACAAGGCGATCGACTCGCTCCGCCTGGAGAAGGGCTACAGGGTCTGGGGCAGCGACATCACGCCCGATGAGACTCCCTACGAAGCAGGGCTCGGCTTCGCAGTGAAGCTCGACAAGGGTGACTTCCTCGGCCGCGAGGCACTGTTGGAGCGATCGGAGCCGACCCGCCGGCTGGTCTGTCTCGTCCTCGACGACGCGCGTTCGGTGGCGCTCGGGTCGGAGCCGGTTCGCGTCGACGGCGAGATCGTGGGTCGGGTCACAAGCGGTGGCTACGGCTACACCGTCGAGCGCTCGATCGCGTACGCGTACGTGCCGGCGGCGAAGGCGACCCCCGGCCAGCCGGTTGAGGTCGAGATCTTCGGCGAGTGGGTCGGCGGCGAGGTCGCGGACGAGCCGCTCTTCGATCCTGGCGGAGAGCGCATTCGCGCCTAGCTACGCCTTTGCCCTGATCGAAGGGCCGACGTAAGCTCCGCACGATGCAGTGTTCGAACTGCGGAACGGAGAACGGCGCTGACGCGAAGTTCTGCGGCGGCTGCGGAAGTGTGCTTGCGCGCTCCTGTCCCGCCTGCGGAAAGGCGAACGCTCCGGGGATGCGCTTCTGCACCGAATGCGGGACCCCGCTCGACGCCGAAGCCGGCCCGTCACCGGACGCACTGCCCTCGGCCGACGCATCCCGCACCGCTCCGGTTGCGGAGCGCCGTCTCGTGTCGGTGCTTTTCGCCGATCTCGTCGGCTTCACGACGATCTCGGAGAAGCGCGACGCGGAGGAGGTCCGAGAGCTCCTCTCGCGTTACTTCGATACGTCCCGACGCCTGATCGAGCTTTACGGCGGCACGGTCGAGAAGTTCATCGGCGACGCCGTGATGGCTGTGTGGGGTGCGCCCACGGCGCACGAAGACGACGCCGAACGCGCGGTCCGCGCGGCGCTCGACATCGTCGGCAGTGTCCCGGCG
>JALYLO010000056.1 GCA_030774175.1 Actinomycetota bacterium | reverse complement strand
CTGCTGGTTTCGGTGACGTCGGGCTCGTCGGTTTCCATTTGCGGCTCCATTCTGCAGGTAGCGGGCAGCCTGAAAGCCTAGTCCATAGACAACCGCGTAGGGGCCAAAATCCCGGTTCGCTTCGGTGACGGATGGCCGACACCGTGGAGGCCTCAGGAACGGCGCTGCGGTGAGCGTCAGGTGAGGCAGGTGCGTACGCCTGTCCGCGCAAACCGCATGGTTGGAGGAGTTAAACCGTTCCGAGCAGGAACCGCTTGAGCGCCTCGAAGGTCCGCCCGAGCTCCGCGATCTCGACCCGCTCGTCGACTGCGTGGGCATACCGGGTCCCCCCGGGGCCGAGATTCACCGCGTCGAGGCCGCGTGCCGCGAAGTCGGCGACGTTCGTCCACGCCTGCTTCGCCTGGAGCTCGAACGAGCCTGCGTCGCGCAGCTTCTCGACGATCGCGGACCCGGCGGGGACGTGCGCGGGCGGCGAGTTCGCGAGGATCTCGAGATCGCGGCCGACGAGCGCGCGGACCCGCGCTTCCGCCTCGGCCGGAGTACGGTCGGGCGCGTAGCGGAAATTCAGGATCGCCTCGGCCCGCGCTGGGATCACGTTCGAGGCGATCCCGGCATGCAGCTCCGTGACGGAGATCACCTCACGGAAGACGAGACCGTCGATCACGACATCGTGCGGCTCCGCCTCGAGCGCCTGCCTCAATCCGTCGAGGGCAAGCCGGATTGCGTTCACGCCCAGCCACGGGCGCGCCGAATGCGCCGACTTGCCTGTGAAGACCACCCGGGCGTTCAGGTTGCCGAGGCACCCGAGCTGGAGGGTGTTGTCGGTCGGCTCGAGGCAGACGACGAGCCTGGCTTCGTCGATCATCGGCGCACGCTCGAAGACGTCGGGGAGCGGATTCTCCGCCGGCCCGAGCTCCTCCCGCGGGAAGAAGAGGAGGGCGAGGTCGTAGGCGAGCGCGGTCTCGGCGGCCCAGCGGCCGAGCTCGACCATCACGGCGACGCCCCCCTTCATGTCGCTCGCGCCGAGGCCGACCACCGCGCCGTCCTCGATGCGGCCCGGCAGGTTGCCCTGCGACGGCACCGTGTCGGTGTGGCCTGCGAGGAGGACGAGCGGCTTGCCCGAGCGCTTCGCGTACAGCAGCGTCTCGCCGTCGTCGAGCTCGAGGTCCAGCGCGAGGTTGGCTCGCAGGTAGCGGTGCACGGCTTCCTCCGACCTCGATTCGGAGGGGATGTCGACGAGAGCGAGCGTCCGCTCGGTGAGCGCCGAAACCGGGTCGCGAGAGGGCATAATCGCTCTCGATGATTCCACGTTCCCCGGAGCTCGAGCGCGGGTTCGTCCTCGCGGTGCTGGCTCAGGGCGCGGACGCGGAGGAGGAGCTCGCGGAAATGAAGGAGCTCGCCCGCACTGCCGGGGTCGAGCCCGTGGGCTCGATCGTGCAGCGCCGTGCACGCCCGGCGCAGCGAACGTACGTGGGCAAGGGGAAGCTCGAGGAGCTGAAGGAGCTCTTCAAGCGCGCGAATGCAGACAGCGTGATCGTCGACGGCGAGCTCGACCCGTCGCAGCAGCGCTTCCTCGAAAACGCGCTCGACGCTCGGGTCGTCGACCGGACCCAGCTGATCCTCGACATCTTCGCCCAGCATGCGACGTCGGCGGAGGGAAAGCTCCAGGTCGAGCTCGCTCAGCTGGAGTACAACCTGCCGCGCATGCGCGGCATGTGGAAGCACCTCGAGCGCCTCGGCGGCGGCACCGGTGCACTCGGCGCCGGGGTCGGGACGCGCGGCCCGGGCGAGTCGCAGCTCGAGACCGACCGCCGTCTTGCCCGACACCGCATCTCGGTGCTGCGCAAGCGCCTCGAGGAGTTGAAGAAGCAGCGAGCGACGCAGCGCAAGGAGCGCCGCCGAACCGAGACGCCGACGGTTGCGCTCGCCGGCTACACGAACGTCGGCAAGTCGACACTCCTCAACGCGCTGACCGGCTCGGACGTTTCGGTCGAGAACCGGCTCTTCGAAACGCTCGACCCGACGACGCGCGGGTTCGAGCACGATGGGCGGCGCTACCTGCTCACGGACACGGTCGGGTTCATCCGCCGGCTTCCGACTCAGCTCGTCGAAGGGTTCGCGTCGACGCTCGAGGAGACACTGCTCGCCGACATGGTGCTGCACGTCGTCGACGCCTCGGCGTCCGATGACGAGCAGGACCGCCAGGTGAGCGCCGTCGACGACGTCCTGCACGAGATCGGCGCGGGGGAGCTGCCGATCGAGATCGTCCTGAACAAGATCGATCGCGTCGACCCGCTCGGGCGGCGGCGGCTCGCGAACCGCTTCCCGTCGGCGCCTCACGTCTCGGCGCTCAGGGGTGACGGGATCGAGGAGCTGAAGGCGGAGCTCGCCCGGCGCTTCGAGGACCGGTGGGAGCGCGTGCGCCTGCTGCTGCCCTACTCCGATGGCGACCGCCTGTCGGAGCTGTACGCGCTCGGCACCCCAATCGAGGAGCGCAAGGACACCGCGGAGGGCGTGCTTGTGATCGCGCGGCTGCCGCGCCGCGACCTGCCCCGCTTCGCGCCCTATCTGATCGCCGACTCGACTGCGTCGGGCCGGGAGACGGCCTGATCGAACTCCCGATCCGGCGCCTACGCCCGGACGCCGTCGTGCCCGCCCGCGCGTACTCCGGCGACGCCGGCCTCGATCTCGCCGCGTGCGAGCGCGTCGAGCTCGCACCGGGGGAGCGCGCGCTCGTGGCAACCGGCCTCGCCGTCGCGATTCCCGAGGGCTTCGCCGGGTTCGTCCAGCCGCGCTCCGGGCTTGCCGCGAGGCATGGCATCTCGATCGTGAATGCACCCGGGCTCGTCGACTCGGGCTACCGTGGCGAGTTGCAGGTCGCGCTGCTGAACACCGATGCGCGCGAGACATTCGTCGTCGAGCCGGGGATGCGCATCGCGCAACTCGTCGTGCTGGCGATCCCCGGGATCGACCTCGTAGAGGTCGACGAGCTGCCCGCGAGCGAGCGCGGCGTGCGCGGCTTCGGATCCTCACGGCATTGAACGAGCCTCGGATCCGCGTCTCGGCGATCCTGCTCTGGCAGGGGCGCGTGCTGCTCTGCCGCCAGGAGAAGCCCGGCAAGGAGTACTGGCTGCTGCCCGGCGGCGGGGTCGACGTCGGCGAGTCGCTGATCGAAGCGCTGCGCCGTGAGTTGCGCGAGGAACTCGGGATCGAGGCCGACGTGCAATTCGAGGGCCCGGTCGCGATCGCCGACTCGATCGCGCCGAAGTCGCTGCTGACGCGCAAGCACGTCATTCACATCATCTTCGCGGCCGATCTCTCGCACCGCTCGCTCGAGGACGTCGAGACCAGGGACGCGGCGGTGAAGGGCGCGCGGCTTTTTTCGGACGACGAGCTCCAGGACATCGTCGTCCATCCGCCGATCAAGCGGTTCCTGACGCGCTGGGAACCGGGCGACCCGGCCGTATACCTCGGCGCGCTCTGGGCGCGCTGAGACCGGAGAAAAGTGCGTCTAGTGCACCGTTCCGGAAGTTCCGTGATGATCCTGGCGAGCGAAAAGCAAGTCGGGCAAGGACGCAGGGAGCCCCGATAGCGGTGTTCTATTGGGGCGACCGAGGACGCAGCCAGGCGCAGCTTTGCAGCCGCCAGGGCGCGCGAGACTTTCGGAACGGTGCACTAAACCTCGATCAGGAGCGCGTCGCCCTGGCCGCCGCCGCTGCAGATCGCGGCGA
>JALYLO010000055.1 GCA_030774175.1 Actinomycetota bacterium | reverse complement strand
GTCGACAAGCTGGGCGTCGCTTCGCCGGAGATCCGCAAGCAGAGCCCGGATGAGATCGTGATCCAGCTGGCGGGCGTGCACAACCCGCAGCAGGCCGCGGCGATCATCGGCAAGACCGCCCTCCTCGAGCTGTACGACCTCGAGCCCGCGCTCGTGGCGCCGTCGGTGACGGTCACCGGTCAGCCGGTCGCGACGACGAGCCTCTACCAGCTCCTCTCGCGCGTCCAGGCGGCTGCGAAGTCGGGCTCGCCGAGCCAGTACGTCCTCTTCGTGCCGAGGAAGGTGTCGACGTCGACCGGCACCGGCAAGAAGCGCAAGACCCACACGACCACGGTCTGGGTGCGGCGAGCCGGGCCGACGGCGCAGCTTCATCGCGATCCGGCGACCGGGAACGCAGGCCTGCTCGACGCCTTCGGCGGCGTGGTGCCGAAGGGCGACAAGGTCTTGCCCGTCCCGCACGGCACGGTCGTGATCACGTGCGGCGCCTCGACCTCCTCGGTCTGTCCGGGCGACCCGTCGGGCCTGCCTGCACCCGGGAAGACCGACTACTACCTCTTCAAGAAGGGCCCCTATCCCAACGATCGTTATGGGCCGTTCCCGAACATGACCGGCAAGGACCTGAAGCTCTCCGGCACCCGCGAGGACTTCGATCCGACCTCCGGCGCCCCGGTCGTCCTGATGCAGTTCACGGGCAAGGGCAACAAGGCCTTCCACACGGTGACGAAGAACGAGGTCGTGCGCGGCTCGATCCAGAAGGCCGAGCAGCACTTCGCGATCGTGCTCGACAACGAGATCCGCTCGTGGCCTCAGGTCGACTACACCGATCCGTCGCTCGCGAACGGGATCGACCCGACCGGCAGCGGCGCCCAGATCACGGGCCTGGGGAGCGCGAACGAGGCGAAGAACCTCGCACTCGTCCTGCAAACGGGCGCGCTGCCGGTCAACTTCGTGCCGCTCGAGCGCACGGAGGTCTCGGCGACGCTCGGCAAGGACTCGCTGAAGCAGGCCCGCGACGCCGCGATCGGCGGTCTGATCGTCGTGATGCTCTTCCTGCTCCTGCTCTACCGCTTCCTCGGGCTCGTCGCCGTCCTGGGCCTCGGCGTCTACGCGGCGTTCATGTACGCCGCGATCCTCCTCTTCGGCGTCACGCTGACGTTGCCTGGCTTCGCCGGCCTGATCCTCACGATCGGCGTCGCAGCCGACGCGAATGTCGTGATCTTCGAACGCATCAAGGAGGAGTCTCGGTCCGGTAAGTCGATGCGCGCCGCGATCGCAGCCGGCTACGCGAAGGGCTTCCGCACGATCATCGACGCGAACGTCGTGACCGCAATCACCGCGCTGATCTTGTTCGCGGTCGCAACGGCAGGAGTGAAGGGTTTCGCTCTGATGCTGCTGATCGGCACGGTCGTCTCGCTGATCACGGCTGTCGCGGCCACCCGCGCGATGCTCGGCCTGCTCGCCGGGTTCCGCTGGTTCGACAACCCGAGCTTCATGGGCGCGCATCACTCCCAGCGCGGGCGCTTCCTGCAGATCGACTTCATGCGGCGGACGATGCTCTGGTTCGCGATCTCCGGCGTGATCATCCTGGTCAGTGCTGTCTCGCTCACGACCCGCGGCCTCAACCTGGGCATCGACTTCCGAGGCGGCGTGCAGATCACCTTCAAGACGCCGAGCCCGACGCCGATCTCGAAGGTGCGTGCGCAGGCCGCGGCGATCGGCCACGCGAAGGACGCCGTCGTGCAGGGCCGGGGCGCGTCTACCAACGCCGGCGAGGACTTCACGAGCTTCCAGCTCCGTCTGAAGAAGCTGAAGTCCGCCGAGCAGACGAAGTTGACGTCCGATCTGAAGACGCAGGTGAACGCCCAGGCGCTCGGGATCAAGAACGTGTCGTCGAGCTTCGGCCGCCAGATCGCGCGCTCGGCGATCATCGCGATCGTCTTCTCGCTGCTCGTGATCACGCTCTACATCACGATCAGGTTCCGCGGCCTCGCGTTCGCGATCCCGGTGATTGCCGCGATGCTGCACGACGTGCTGATCACCGTTGGCGTGTACTCCGTGACCGGTCGCGAGGTGACGGAAGCGACCGTCGCCGCGGTGCTGACCGTGCTCGGGTACTCGATCTACGACACGATCATCATCTTCGACCGCATCCGCGAGAACGTGCCGATCATGCGCCGCGCGTCGTTCGCGACGATCACGAACGTCTCGCTGTGGGAGACGATCCGCCGCTCGCTGGCGACGACGTTCATCACGCTGCTCCCGGTCGGCGCGCTGTTCTTCTTCGGCGGGGCGACGCTCCAGGACTTCGCGTTCGCGCTGCTCATCGGCGTCACGTCGGGTGCCTACTCCTCGATCTTCATCGCGGCGCCGCTGCTGAACCTCTGGAAGGAGCGACGCGACCCGGAGTACGCGCGGCGCAGGGGGCAAGACATGCCGCAAGGCGTGCGGGCCGACCGCTTCCTCGCACAGGCGCAGCGCACCGCGGCCGCCGAGCCCGTACCCGCGACGCCGCTTGATGTGATCGAAGACGAGGTCGCGTCGATCACCGACGGTGCCGAGGAGAAGCTCGAGCGGCGCCGCCAGCGGCGGAAGTCGCGTCCTCATGGCCGCGCCCGGTAACGATCCCTCCCCGGAGCCCGACTCGCTGGAGCGGTTGCTCGCTTTCCTCGGCCCGCGCCTTGACGACGCGCGGTCGCTCCTCGACGACGCCACGTCGCGCTGGCGAGGCGATGCCATCCGCGTGAGCGAAGGATCGAAGCACCGGCTTCAGGAGCTGGCGCGCGACCTGGGCCTCGTCACGCGGGACGAATGGGACGAGCTGGAGCTGCGGGTCGCTCAGATCGAGCACCGCCTGCGCTTGCTCGAAGACGGCGAACGCGCAAGTGTCTGACCGAAGCCCCTGCTACTTTGGTCGTACGGAACGCGAATGGGTCGCGCTCCGGTGAGATCGCGTCTCCTGCTTTCGGACACGATCTCGACGTCCGAAGGAGTTGAGACAAGTGAAGGATTTTCGTTCCCTCGGGGTATCTTCCGCCGTGTGCGAGTTGCTGGCCGCGCGCGGCATCGAGGCTCCGTTTCAGATCCAGGGCCTCGTCATTCCCGAGGCGCTGCGCGGCGGCGACGTTCTCGCCAAGAGCCCGACAGGCTCGGGAAAGACGCTCGCATTCGCGATCCCGATCGCCCAGCTCGTCGATCTCGCTGCGGAGAAGCCGTTCGCGCTCGTCCTCGTCCCGACACGGGAGCTCTGCGCGCAGGTGACTGAACACTTCGCGTTGATCGCCGGCGACGTGAAGGTCGCCTCCGTCTACGGCGGCGTGCCGCTGAGGGCCCAGGCCGACGAGGCGAAGCGCGCGCACGTGATCATCGCGACGCCGGGCCGGCTCCAGG
>JALYLO010000054.1 GCA_030774175.1 Actinomycetota bacterium | reverse complement strand
GCTGAACCGGCCCGCCGAGCCGTGCCGATTCAGTCGTTCGGTCTGCTCGGGTCGAAGTCGTAGCTGTCGCACTTTGGCGGAACTGCGACACGCTCCCGACGATGCCCTGGAGCCGTTCCCTGAACGGGCTGAAGGAATCCGCCACGCTGTTTGCGTGCGATTCCGAGGCCGCGATTGCAGCGCAGCAAGCTGCAGGACGCGCCGCAGGGCATCTGGGAGGAAGGCTTCGACGGCAACACCATCTTCTCGCGGGAGGCAGGCGGGCAGACCCCGGCGCAGCGAGGTCGGGCATAGGTTTTCTGAAGATCGGTGGCGCGGGGCTTCCCTTCATCCAATCCGCCGCGCCACCGAAAAGATCGGGCCAGGTCGCCATGCACCTGGCCCGTACCAACTGAAAGGACACGAGAGCGACGGATCGGTCATCTGAACGCGGAGGAGATGCAGAAGCGGCTGGCGTCGCTTTCGGTGGTGCGCAAGCCGCGCAAGCCCGCGAATCGGCTGCAGCAGCTGATGAAGCGGTCGAAGTACGACCGGCGCACGAACGAGCTATTCGACAAGCTCGACGTGGGCTTCGTGGCGGACTGGGACGACAAGCCGCTCACGACCGGCGAGGCGCAGCGACTGTACAAGGCGCGCTCAATCGTGCAGGAGCAGATCCGCGACTTCCACCGCGCCCGCGACGCGATCTACCTAGCCAACCACCCAGACGACCTTGAGTTCGCTGACGCGCTGCGCAAATGCATCGGCGACCACGAGGCGTTCGTTCGGATCCTGAAGGCAGCCGTCCCGAACGACGACCAGCCGCGAGATGACGTCGGAATCCAGCTCCTTGAACTCCTTCGAGCGAAAGCGCAACGCGGCGAGTTGGAGAACGCGCCGAAGTACGACGTAGCAGAACGACCAGAACAAAGACCAGCTCCTCCAGGACGACGGGACGGGCGCACGACTCTACGAAGCAGAACCCAGCCGCCGAGGCGGAACCGAGTTAACGCACCCCACACCGTCCGCTAGTGACACTTTTTTGCCCATCCGCCCGGCCGCTCCGTACCATCGTCGCTGTCTCCGTGGCGGGCACCGCCGGCACGCGCTAATCGTAGGCGGTCGACGCGCCGGAACCGCTCGCGCGGCACTTAAGAGTCGCGCCAAGACTCAGAGCGTCAACGCCGGAGCGGGGAGCAGGCCACGAGCGTCGGGTTCGCCCGCTACGCGGGCTCGATGTTCTGGTTGAGGTGGAAGAGATTGTCCGGGTCATACGTGCGCTTGATCTGTGCGAGTCGGTCGTAGTTCGGGCCGTAGGCTGCGCGAACGGCGTCCGTCTGCTCGTCGTCGCCGAGGTAGTTCATCCAGCGCCCCTCCGCGAGATACGGGCGAAACGTGTCGTACGTCCCTCGCGTCCACGCGATGTTCGCATCGGTGTCCGCGGGATCCATCCAAATGCTCGGGAGGAGCATGCTGTAGCCCGTCTCGCGGTGAGGAACCGCCGTGTCCGTGGCGCCGACCCGCGTCACTGCTCCATGGAGGTGCTCGATGAGGATCGCGTTCATCGGCGACGGCGTCGAGGCGAAGCGGTCGATCGCGGCCTCGATGAACCCGTCGTCGAGCGTCTTCATGAAGCTTGACTTCCAATAGTTGAGCGCCCCCCGCGGATAGCCGGCGTCGAGGATTGTGTTCATGACCGGATACGGGATCGGCCCGAGGGCATCCATCACCGGCGTGCCGAACTCGCGCACGGGTGCGAGATCCTTCTCGGCCTGCTCGGGCGAGCCCGAATGACAGATGGCGAGCGCGGCGAGCTTCATTCCGGATCCGTCCGGCGCATGCGCGAGCACGCAGGAGACGTTCAGTTCGTCGGGGAGCGATTGCGTGAAGTCGCGGTAGAAGCGCAGGACCTCGCCGGCCGCGTCGATTGGGTAGGCGACGAGACCCCCGACGACGTGTGTCAGCGGATGGAGGCGGTACTCGAACGAGGTCGCGACGCCAAAGTTGCCCCCACCTCCGCGGAGCGCCCAGAAGAGGTCGGGATGCGAGTCCGCGTCGACATTCAGCACCTCGCCGTCGGCCGTCACCAGCTCGACCGAGAGAAGATTGTCCGCGGCGAGCCCTTGGCTGCCCATGAGCCAGCCCAGGCCGCCGCCGAGAGTCAAGCCGGCGATTCCGGTCGTCGAGATCTGACCTCCGGTCACGGCGAGCCCGTGCACCGCCGCCTCCCGGTTGAACTCGCCCCAGTGGACGCCACCCTGAGCGCGAATCGTGCGCGCGGTCGGGTCGACGTGGATGCCCTTCATCTCCGCCAGGTCGATCATCAGCCCGCCGTCCGTCACCGCGCGGCCGGCGACGTTGTGACCGCCGCCGCGGATTGAGATCTCGAGGCCCGTCTCGCGCGCCAATGCGATCGCGTCAACGACGTCGGCGGTGCCGCGGCAGCGGGCGATCAGTGCCGGCTGCTTGTCGATCAGGCCGTTGTGGATCCTGCGCGCATGGTCGTAGCCCTCGTCTCCGGTCTGGAGCAACCTCCCCGAGAACGTCGCGGAAAGCGTCGCGATGCGCTCGGAATCGAGCGCGGCCATCGTGGTCATTCCTCACCTCTCGATTCGTGGACCGCTGTGGCAGTCTAGGGTCGGCCGGCCGTCAGCGCCAGTCGGGGTGGCTGCGCCCGCGCCGAGCACGAC
>JALYLO010000053.1 GCA_030774175.1 Actinomycetota bacterium | reverse complement strand
CGCGCAGCGACGGGTCGATGGCCTTCAGACCAGCGAGGTAGAGGATCATGATGTAGCCCGCGTGCCGCCAGCCGACGGCGACGAGGACGGCCCAGAGATTGAGCTTCGGATTCCCCAGCCAGTCGATCACGTGGCCGTGGCTCGGGTTGCCGAAGAGGTTGTTGATCAGCCCCTGCGTCGGCGAGTACACCAGCTGCCAGATGAAGCCGATGATCGCGAACGAGAGAACCACCGGCAGGAAGAAGATGCTCTGGTAGAGCCGCGTGCCGCGAATCTCCTTGTCGAGCTGGTAGGCGAGGAACAGGCCGAACGGGGTCGCGACGAAGGTCAGGAAGCCGAGCCAGATCGCGTTGTGCTCGACGGCCGGCCAGAAGGGCGGGTAGATCGTCGCGATCTGACGGTAGTTCGTCGTTCCCACCCAGTGCGCGGTGCCGACTCCGCCGATGCCGTCCCAGTTCGTGAACGAGAGGAGGATCGAGGCGATCGTTGGAAACCAGATGAACCCGCCGACGACGAGCGTCGGCACGCCCACCATCACCGCGATGGCGACGCGGTCGCCCGTCGAGAGCCGGACGGCACGCGCCTTTCGGCGCGCGCCGACTGCTCCCGTCTCGGCTGCGATGTCGATCGCCATCGCGTCGAGCTAGTTCACGATCCGAAGATCGCCGTCTTCTGCTTCTGGATGTTCTTCACCAATCCGTTGACGTCGTTGGGGTTGTTCAGGAATTGCTGCAGCGCCGGGATCATGACCGTCGATGCGAAGTCGGGCCGCGTGTCGCGGTCCATGTACTGCGCGATGTGCTTCGTGCCCGCGATCAACGTCGCGGCCTTCTTCTGCAGCACGTTGTAGTGCGCGGTGCTCGCGTGCTTGTTCGCACCGACGTCGTTCGCGTCCGACTTGAGGTAGATGTTCTCGGCGGCTGCACTGCCGAGGTACTTGAGCAGCGCCTTTGCGCCGGCCGAGTTCTTCGCCTTCTTCGCCATCAGGAAGCCGTCGATCGGCGCGTCGATCGCGTCCTGCCCGTGCGTCGCGTTGATCGACGGATACGCGAAGAAGTCGAGGTCGGCGTGATCGGCTGCGACCGTCGCCTGCTGGCCGACGAACGAGCCGAGCAGGTACATGCCGGCCTGCTTGCTGATCATCTGCTGCGCGCCTTCCTGCCAGGTCAGACCGAGGGCGCCCTGCGAGGTGTACGGCAGGACCTCGCTCCACTGGTTGAAGACGGCCTTCACCTTCGGGCTGTCCCACGACTCCTTGCCCGCCATCAGGCGGACGTGGAAGTCATAGCCGTTGATACGCATGTTCAGGATGTCGAACGTGCCCATCGCCGGCCAGCCGTCCTTGTCGGTGAATGCGAGCGGCGTCAATCCGTCCGACTTCATCTTCTTCATGAGGGTCATGAACTCGTCCCACGTCTTCGGCACGGTGTAGCCGTGCTGCTGGAAGACGCTCTTCCGGTAGAAGACCGCCCACGGGTAGTTGTAGATCGGGACGAAGTAGAAGTGCCCGTCAAGGCCCTTCGACGCCGCCTGCATAGCGGGGGAGAACTGCGGCTTGAGCGTCTGCCAGACGTCGTCGATCGGCTGGAGCAGTCTCTTCTGCGCGAAGAACTGCATGCGGTAGCCGGCGAACCAGGTGAAGACGTCCTGGGGCCGCCCCTGCAGGTACGTGTTGATCTGCTCCTGGAAGGTGTTGTGGTCGACGGTGTTGACGCTGACCTTCGTGCCCGTCTTCTTGGTGAAGGCCTTGAAGACGGCCGCGTAGGCGGCCTTCGGCACCGGGTCGGAAGCGTTCGAGCCGAAGGTGACGGTGCCGGAGAGATCCGACAGCCACGAATCCGGCATCGCGCCCCGTGCCCGCCCGGCCGTCAGGCCGTACACAGCGGCCAGCCCACCGGCCCCGGCCGCGGCGAGCAGCCCGCGCCGTGTCGTCGGCCGAGCTGCTAGCTGTTCGAGGTCGAACTGCAGAGGGTTGTCGTCCGACATGCGATCCTCCTGGTCTCTCGGACACCGATCGCGGAAATAGCACACGATCGAACAAAACGTGGTCTACCGCGCAACACTGGCACGTTTGAGATGCGCGTGTCAAGCCCCTCGAGACGAAGAATGCCCGTTGTGACCATCGTATTGCCCGCAGCCGTTGCCTTGACGGATCGTGTTGGTTAGCGTTGAGTATTGTTCGATCACCGCCCGTCGAAGGAGCCATGCTCGCGGCCCAACGCCATAAGCTGATCGTCGAGGAGATCCGCCGGCAGGGCGCCGTGCGGGTCAGTGAGCTGACCGAGCTGCTCGACGTCTCCGAGATGACGGTCCGCCGTGACCTCGACGCGCTGGCCGCGGCCGGCCTCTTGGAGAAGGTGCACGGCGGCGCGACCAGCCGGGGCAGGCTGAGCGCGGAGGAGCCGGGGTTCGAGGCGAAGTCGCACCGGCAGCTGAGGGAGAAGGAGGCGATCGCGCGTGCGGCGGCGGCGCTCGTGGAGCCCGGCCAGTCGATCGGGTTGACAGCCGGGACGACGACGTGGCGACTGGCCTACCACCTCGCGCACGTGCCGGATCTCACAGTGGTCACGAACTCGATCCAGGTCGCAAACGTGCTGCATCGGGAATCGCGGCCGGACCTGACCGTGGTGCTGACCGGCGGCGTGCGCACACCGTCCGACGCGCTCGTCGGGCCGATCGCGCTGACGGCGATCCGGTCATTGCACCTCGACGTCCTTTTCATGGGCGTCCACGGCGTCACCGCGGACGCGGGCCTGACGACGCCCAACCTGCTCGAGGCCGAGACCGACCGCGCTCTCGTCGCCGCCTCGGGGCGCATCGTTGTTGTCGCCGACCACACGAAATGGGGCGTCCGCGGCCTGAGCCGGATCGCCGAGCTCGGCGAACTGGACGCTTTCGTCTCCGACCATCGTCTCGACGCCGATGCGCGGGAGGCGATCGGCAAGGAGGTCGCGCGTCTCGTGATCGCTCCGAGCCACCGGCAGCGCGGGATCGACGGCGCAGCGTGACGATCTCGGCCCGCGGAGACCTGCGCACCGACGAGTTGAGCGGGTTCCGCACCTTCATGGTGGACTCGCGCCAGGATCGGCCGAACCTTCCGGCGGCCGGCTGCCCGTTCTGTCCGGGCGGGCTCGAGGCACCCGAGGACTACGACGTCCGCTGGTTTCGGAACCGCTGGCCGGCGATGCCGGACGGCCGCTGCGAGGTCGTGCTCTACACCCCGCAGCACGACGCAACGTTCTGGTCGCTCGGCACCGAGGGCGCGCGCAAAGTGGTCGACCTCTGGGCGGAGCGCACCGCAGCGCTCGGCGAGCGGGACGACGTCGACTACGTCCTCGTCTTCGAAAACCGAGGCGCCGCGGTAGGGGCGACCATCTCGCACCCGCACGGACAGATCTACGCGTTCGACTTCGTCCCGGAGCTGCCGCGCCGCGAGCTGCTCCGCGGCACACGGCTCGGCGAGCCGGGCGACCGCCTCGTGGCGGAGTCGCCGGGCTGGCGCGCGTGGGTGCCTGAGGCTCCGGTCTTCCCCTTCGCCCTGCGCCTCGCGCCCGCCGAGCGCGTGCCTGATCTCCCTTCTCTCGACGCCGGTGGGCGCGACGGGCTCGCCGAGCTCCTGGTCGACGTCCTCCGCCGCTTCGACCGGCTGTTCGACGGCGAGACGCCGTACATGCTCTGGATCCACCAGCGACCGTTCGACGGGGGAGACTGGCCGGACGCGCGCCTGCACCTCGAAATCGTCACCCCCTGGCGGGCGCCCGGCGTTATGCGGTACGTGGCCGCCGGCGAGCTCGGCTCCGGCGTGTACTTCAACCCGGTGTCGCCCGACTCGGCGGCGCAATCGCTGCGGGACGCCGTGTGAGCACCCATGCGAAGAGCCTCGACTCGCTGCTCTCGATCGGCGGCCGGGCGAGCTGGATGCTGCCGGAGCTCGCGAGCCTCAACCGCTTGCCGCCGGCCGCAACACTCACACGTAGCCGGTCGCGCGTCCGCAACCTCGACGGCCGTTGGGAGTTCCGGCTCGCCTCCCAGCCCGAGGACGCGCCGCGCGCGCTCGGCGCCGCACGCGGCTGGCACGAGGTCGAGGTACCGGGCCTCTGGTCCATGCAGGGCTTCGGCCGGCCTCACTACACGAACGTCGTGATGCCCTTCTCCGATCCGCCGCCGACCGTGCCGGAACAGAACGAAACCGGGATCTACCGGCGGGGGTTCACGATCCCGCGCGGCTGGCGCTCGCGCCCTGTCGTTCTTCACTTCGGCGGGGCCGAGGGCGCGCTCTACGTGCTCGTGAACGGCGAGCCGGTCGGGATCGCGAAGGACTCGCGGACGCCGGCGGAGTTCGACGTGAGCGGCCTCGTGCGCCACGGCGGCCCGAACGAGCTCGTCGCAGTTGTCGTCCGGTGGTCGGATGCGAGCTTCGTCGAAGACCAGGACCAGTGGTGGCACGCCGGGCTCTCGCGCTCCATCCGCCTCGTCTCGCCGTCGGTGCGCGACGTCGAGGTGCGCACCGCGTTCGACGGGCGACTCACCGTGCTCTCCGAAGGCGGCGACATGCGCGTGCTCGACGCGCGCGGACGCGTCGCGGCGAAGGGCCCGATTGCGCACGGGCGGTTCGACGGCCAGGTGCGCGCCCCGCGGCTGTGGTCGGCGGAGGACCCGGCGCTCTACACGCTCGAGCTCACGACGGAGGGTGAAACCGTCTCGACCTCGTTCGGCTTCCGGCAGATCGAGATCCGCGACCGGCACCTGCTCGTCAACGGCGAGCCCGTGCTGATCGCCGGCGTCAACCGGCACGAGCACGACGACACGCGGGGCAGAGTGATCAGCAGGGAGTCGATGGAGCGCGACGTGCGGCTGATGAAACGGTTCAGTGTGAACGCAGTGCGCACGTCGCACTACCCGAACGACCCGTACTGGCTCGAGCTGTGCGATCGGTTCGGGCTGTACGTCGTCGACGAGGCGAACATCGAGTCGCACGCCTACTACGACGAGCTCTGCCGCGACCCGCGCTATCGCAACCAGTGGGTCGAGCGCGTCGCGAACATGGTCGAGCGCGACAAGAACCATCCGAGCGTGATCCTCTGGTCGCTCGGCAACGAGAGCGGCTACGGCCCGAACCACGACGCAGCGGCAGGCTGGGTTCGCGCCCGCGACGCTTCACGGCCGCTGCACTACGAGGGCGCGATCGCACGCGGGTGGTCGGGCGGCCGTGCGGCCACCGACGTCGTCTGCCCGATGTACGCGGACGTCGAGTCGATCGAGGCGTGGGCGGCCGAGAAGACGAGCGACCCTCGGCCCCTCATCCTGTGCGAGTACTCGCACGCGATGGGAAACTCGAACGGCGGGCTCGCCGACTACTTCGCCGCGTTCGAGCACAACGACGGGCTCCAGGGCGGGTTCATCTGGGAGTGGGTCGATCACGGGATCCGTCAGGTCGACCAGCGAGGCCGCGAGTACTGGGCCTACGGCGGTGACTTCGGCGACGTCCCGAACGACGCGAACTTCTGCGCCGACGGAATCGTCTGGCCGGACCGTACCCCGCACCCCGCACTCCACGAGCTGAAGTTCCTCGCGCAGCCGATCCGCGTCGAAGCACGGGCCGGCGGCCGGTTCCGGATCCACAACCGCCACCACTTCGCTCCGCTCGACCGCTACCGCGGCGAGTGGGAGCTGACGGTCGACGGCAAGCGGCGGAAAGGCGGCCGCCTCCCGGCGCTGCGCGTCGGCCCGCGTGCGTCACTCGACGTCTCGCTCCGCCTGCCGCGCGGCGACGGCGAGCGATTCGTCACGTTCCGTTTCTTCCTCCGCCGTGCGACCGAGTGGGCCCCCGCAGGGCACGAGGTCGCGTGGCAGCAGCTGCATCTGCCAGGACGGCCGAGGAAGCGGCACCCGGGACGCGCCGTCAGGCCGGGTCCCGACGGGATGCTCGAAGCCGGGCGCGTGCGCGCCTGCCTCGATCTCGAGGCCGGGCTCCTGACGGAACTCGCGCTCGACGGGCACAACCTGCTTCTCGAAGGACCGCGGCTGCAGCTCTGGCGCGCGCCGACCGACAACGACGGCCTGCCGCAGGTGCCGAGCAGGCAAAGCGGCGTGCTGCCGCGCTGGCTCCAGCTCGGGCTCGACCGGCTGGAACCGGAGCTCGTCTCGGCGCGAGTGACCGGCGCCGCCGTCGAACTCGTGCACCAGTGCGGTGGGCTCGTCACGCACCGTCAGCACTACCGGTTGCACGCTTCGGGAGAGCTCGCGATCGAGAACGTCGTCGAGCTCGCACCAGAGCTCCGCGACGTGCCGCGCATCGGCACGGTGCTCACCCTTGTCCCCGCGCTCGAGCACCTCGCCTGGTACGGCCGCGGCCCATGGGAGGCGTACGCCGACCGGCTCGCCTCGACGGTCGTCGGCCGCTTCGAAAGCACCGTGAGCGACCAGTACGTGCCATACATTCTCCCGCAGGAGCACGGTCACCACCCGGAAGCGCGCTGGCTGACGCTGACCGACGACGCTGGTGCCGGCTTCGAGGTGCGCGGAAGGCCCATGATCGGCTTCGGCGCCAGTCACTTCAGGGCCGCCGACCTGACGGCGGCCCGGCACACGAACGAGCTCGAGCCGAGACCAGAGGTGGTGCTCAGCCTCGACCACGCGCAGCGCGGTCTCGGCACGGCGAGCTGCGGGCCCGACACCGCGGCCCCATACCGGCTGCTCGAAGCGCGCTACTCGTTCGCCTACGTCCTGTCGCCGATCGCGTCACGCCAGGAGAACGCGGGCTCGTAGCCGAGCACGCGCCGCGCC
>JALYLO010000052.1 GCA_030774175.1 Actinomycetota bacterium | reverse complement strand
CCCACGACCTGCCCGAGGAGGCCGCCAAGCGGCTGCGGCAGGCCCTCGCGCTCTGGCGCGGGCCTCCGCTCGCCGATTTCCCCTACGAGCCGTTCGCCCAGGGGGAGATAGGCCGGCTCGAGGAGCTGCGGCTCGCGGCGCTCGAAGGTCGGATCGAGGCCGAGCTCGCGCTCGGCTTGGACACCGATCTCGTCAGCGAGCTCGAGAGACTCGTTGCCGAGCACCCGCTCCGCGAGCGCTTGCGCAGGCAGTTGATGCTCGCGCTCTACCGCTCGGGCCGACAGGCGGAGGCGCTCGAGAGCTATCAGGAGGCCCGGCGCGTGTTGACGGAGGAGCTCGGCCTGGAGCCGAGCAAGGCGGTCAAGGATCTCCAGCGAGCGATCCTCGCCCACGACCCTTCGCTCGATCTGGCCAGATCGGCGGATCCTGACGCCGAGTCCGAATCGGTGGGCGGCTCGAGCGCCGACGGTGGGCTGTTTGTCGGGCGTGAAGGTGAGCTGCGCCAGCTCCTCGGTGGCCTCGGCGAAGCACTTGCCGGCAAGGGCCGGCTCTTCCTGATCAGCGGCGAGCCCGGAATCGGCAAGAGCCGCCTCGTCGAGCAGCTCACACACCATGCGCGCGAACGCGGCGCCGAGGTGCTCGTCGGTCGCTGCTGGGAGGCCGGCGGCGCCCCTGCCTACTGGCCGTGGGTCCAGGCGATGCGCGGCCACGTGCGGGATCGCGATCCCGAACTGCTCCGCAACCAGGTCGGCCGCGGCGCAGCGGACATGGCGCAGATCCTTCCCGAGCTGAACGAGCTCTACGGCGACCTCCCCCCGCCGCCCGCCACCGACCCCGAAGGAGCCCGCTTCCGGCTCTTCGAAGCGGCCACCTCGTTTCTGCGCGCTGCCGCGCTCACCCGGCCGCTCGTGCTCGCCCTCGACGACCTTCACGCGGCGGATGCGTCATCCCTCCTGTTGCTGCAGTTCCTTGCCGGTGCGCTCGCGGACACACGTCTGCTCGTGGTCGCTGCATATCGGGACGTCGAGCCGAGCCTGCGGGACCCGCTGTCGGGGACGTTGGCTGAGCTTCGACGCCAGCCCGTAACCCGCAGCCTGGCGCTCGTTGGCCTACCTGAGGCCGATGTGGCCAGCTTCGTGTCGCTTGCCACCGGCCTCGAGCCGGCGGCGGATCTCGTCAGCGCCCTTCATCGTGCGACGGACGGCAACCCGCTGTTCGTCGGAGAGGTGGTGCGGTTGCTGACGACCGAAGAGGCGCTCGAATCGATCACCAACACGGAGACCTGGCGGCGAATGGTCCCCGAGGGAGTGAGAGAGGTGATCCGACGCCGGCTCCGGCATCTCTCCGAGAACTGCCGGCTCGTACTCGTTCTCGCCTCGGTGCTCGGGCGCGAGTTCGATCTCGCTGCGCTCGAACGCGTCAGCGACGTCAGCGGCGACCAACTCCTGGAGGTGCTCGACGAAGCTGCCCGGGAGCGCGTCGTCGCGGATGTGCCGGCCCAACCCGGCCGGATGCGCTTCGCGCACGTGCTGATCCGCGACACCCTCTACGACGAGCTCGCCCCCGGGCGGCGCGTGCAGCTGCACCGCCGCGTCGGTGACGCGCTCGAGGAGTTGTACGCGGACAACCTCGAACCGCACCTGGCCGAGCTGGCTCACCACTTCTACGAATCTGCCCGCCCGGCCGTTGCGGAGAAGGCACTCGCCTACGCCCGCCGCGCTGCTGAACGATCGCTCAGGCTGCTCGCCTACGAGGAGGCCGCCCGGCTCTTCGCGGTCGGCCTCCGCATTCTCGACAGCATGGAATCGCCGGACGACGCGATCCGCTGCGAGCTCCTGCTGGCACTTGGCGACACGCACGCGCGCGCCGGCGACACGCCGCGATCCAAAGAGATGTACCGCCAATCCGCCCGGCTTGCCGAGGCGCTGCGCCTGCCAAACGAGCTCGGCCGCGCCGCGCTCGGTTACGGCGGCAGGTTCTTCTGGGACGTTTCGAGAGACGACGAGTACCTCGTGCCGCTGCTCGAGAAAGCTCTCAGCGCGCTTCCCGTAGCAGACAGCGGCCTACGTGTCAGGCTCCTCGCCAGATTCGCGGGCGGACCGTTACGCGAATTGGGCGCCGATGCGCAACGGCGAGAATCGCTCGGTGCACAAGCGTTGCAGATGGCCCGGCGGATCGACGAGCCGTCGACGCTCGCCTACGCCTTGCTGGGTTACATGGGGAGTCACCACTCGCCCGACTTCACGCCTGAGCAGGTCGAGCTCGCGACGGAGCTGATCGACGTCGCGCTGGAGGCGGGAGACATCGAGCGCGCCGTCGACGGCTACGAGGTTCACTTCGAGTCCTCGATCGAGCTCGGTGACCTGTCAGCGGCGTACGCCGACGTCGAGGCGATGACGAGACTGGCCGAGGAGCTGCGCCAGCCGGCGCAGCGTTGGCTCGGCGCTGTCATCCGAACGATCTTGGCCCTGCTCGAGGGAAGGTTCGAAGAGGCTGAGCAGCTGATCGCCGAATCCCGCTCCGTCGGCGAGCGGGCTCAGAGCTGGAACGCAGCAGTCACCTACGGACTTCAGCTGTACCTTCTTCGCCGGGAGCAAGGCCGCCTCGACGAGGTGGCCGAGCCCGTACGGCAAGCGAGGGCCAAGTATCCGACGTATCCGATTTGGCGCTGCACGCTTGTGAGCATGCTGGCCGAGCTCGGCTCGACCGTCGAGGCTCGGGCCGAGTTCGAAGTCCTCGCGGCGGATCGCTTCACCGGGCTCCCCTTCGACGAGGAGTGGACCGTCAGCCTCTGCTTCCTCGCCGAGGCGGCTGCGCGACTCGACGAGCGGGACGCGGCGGCCGTGCTCTACGAGCTGCTCCTGCCGTACGCCGACAGGGTTGCCATCAGCTATCCAGAGATCAGCGTGGGCCCGGTCTCGCGCTTCCTCGGGATCCTGGCCTCGGCGAGCGCCCGCCTGGACGACGCCGAGCGCCACTTCCGTCACGCC
>JALYLO010000051.1 GCA_030774175.1 Actinomycetota bacterium | reverse complement strand
GAGCTACTCCGCCTACACGCGCAAGCTCGACGAGCGCAACGCGGCCGCCGTGCGGGACCCGTCGGGGCCCGATCGCATCCTGCGTGAGGACGGCGTCTATCTCGACCGCGGCAACCCGATCCGGCGCCCGGAGATCGACGAGCCGGCGACCATGCGCGCGATGCTCTGCCACTTCCGCGAGCAGGAGACGATCGCACCGTGGATGCTGATCGAGCGCACCGCGAACCGCTGCGGCGCGCCGCGCCCGCTCGCGACGAGCACGGCCAGGCTCGGCGTGCCGGCGCCGATCCCGCCGGCGCCGGACGCGCACAGCGTCGTCTTCGTGCGCATCGACGGCATCGACGTGAGCGGCCTCGAACGGCTGCGCACGCTCGTCTACCGGGCGCTGCCGCGGGCGATCGAGTTCGACGCCGGGCGGTCCCGCCGCCTGCTCCCGGGGACCGCCGGCGACGGCCTCGTGCTGCGCGTGCCCAAGAGCGCGGACTTCCCGGCGCCGTTCGCGCTCGACCAGGCGACGAACACGCTCACGATCACCCGTGCGCTCGACCGGGGCGAGGTTCGCCTGCGCTTCTTCGCCATGCCCATCCGCTAGCGTCATTTTCGTGTCTGGCCCTGGCCCCGCCGTCGTCGTCGACGACGTCTCGAAGACGTTCTCGCTGCCCAAGGAGCGCGTCCACACGCTCAAGGAACGGGCACTGCACCCGCTGCGGCGCTCCGAGAACGAGGACTTCCGGGCGCTCAAGGGCGTCTCCTTCGACGTCGGCCAGGGCGAGTTCTTCGGCATCGTGGGGCGCAACGGCTCGGGCAAGAGCACGCTGCTGAAGTGCATGGCCGGCATCTACAAGGCCGACTCCGGGCACGTCCTCGTCGGCGGCCGCGTCTCGACCTTCATCGAGCTCGGCGTCGGCTTCAACCCCGCCCTCGCCGGGCGCGACAACGTGATCCTCAACGCGATCATGCTCGGCCTCACCCGGCGCCAGGCGCTCGAGCGCTACGACCGCATCATCGACTTCGCCGGCCTGCGCGAGTTCGAGGAGCTCAAGCTCAAGAACTACTCGTCGGGGATGCTCGTGCGGCTCGCGTTCTCGGTGATGATCCAGGTCGACGCCGAGATCCTGCTGATCGACGAGGTGCTGGCGGTCGGCGACGCCGCCTTCCAGCAGAAGTGCTACGACGAGTTCAACCGCCTGCGCGACGAGGGGCGGACGATCCTGCTCGTCACGCACGACATGGCGACCGTCGCGCGCTTCTGCCACCGCGCGATGCTGCTCGAGCAGGGCGAGGTGGTCTCGATCGGGACGCCGGACGTGGTCTCCGCCGAGTACTTCGAGACGAACTTCGCCCAGGGCGGCCCGACCCAGGCCGACCTCCGCCTCCACGAGGGCGACGGCACGGTCGAGATCGCCGACGCCTGGTTCGAGGACGGCGATGGCAACCGCGTCAACACGCTCGCGCAGGGGCGGCGCGCCGCCTTCGTCGCGGTCGTGCACTTCATCGAGGCGCACGAGCACCCCGTCTTCGCGTTCTCGCTCGACACCGACGAGCACGACATCGCGTTCGCCACCTCGACCCTATGGCAGGAGGAGCGCACCGGGGCGTTCGCCGCCGGCGAGCGCGTCGGCTTCCGCGTCGCGTTCGACAACCACTTCGCCCCCGGCCGCTACCACGCGACGCCGACGGTCGCGCGCCGCGGCAGCGGCCACGACGTCCACGTCAAGGTCAAGAACATGGCGACGGTCGTCGTGACCGGCGCGCGCGCCGGCGGCGGGATGGTCGACGTGCCGCACACCGTGCGGCTCGAGCGCGCGGAAGTGCCCGCCTCGTGAGCGGCGCGCAGGCGGTCTTCGGCCAGCTCCGCCCGATGCGCGGCCCGTCCGCGCTGGGCGGCGACCCGCGCCGGTTCTGGACCCTGACGTGGACGCTCGCGGTGCTCGAGTTCCGCCTCAAGTTCTTCGGGTCGGTGCTCGGCTACTTCTGGCAGCTGATGCGCCCGCTGCTGCTGTTCGGCGTCCTCTACTTCGTGTTCACGCAGCTCGTCCGCCTCGGCGGCGGCGTGAAGAACTACCCGGTCATGCTGCTGATGGGGATCATCATCTACACGTTCTACGCGGAGGCGACGGGCACGGCGGTCGCGTCGGTCCCGGCGCGCGAGTCGCTCGTGCGCAAGGTCCACTTCCCGCGGCTCGTGATCCCGCTGTCGGTGGTGCTGACGACCTACCTCAACTTCGTCCTCAACTTCCTCGCGGTCGTGGTCTTCGTGCTGGCGTCGGGGATCGAGCCGCGCTGGAGCTGGTTCGAGATCTTCCCGCTCATCCTGGGGCTGGGGATCCTCTGCACCGGCATCGGCACGATGCTCTCGGCGCTGTTCGTGCGCTACCGCGACGTGCAGCCGATCTGGGACGTCGCGCTCCAGATCTCCTTCTACGCCTCGCCGATCCTGTATCCGATCGAGACGATCCCGGACGAGCGGCTGCAGCACCTGATCATGTGCAGCCCACTCGCGGTGATCGTCCAGCAGGCGCGCCACGCGATCATCGACCCCAACGCGGCGAGCGCCGCCGAGGCGATCGGCGGCGCGCCGCGGCTGCTGATCCCGCTCGCGCTGCTGATCGTCGTCTGCGTCCTCGGCTACTGGATCTTCGACCGCTCGGCGCCTTCGATCGCCGAGGAACTGTGACGTGCGCGCCTGCACGATCGTCGCCGCGGCGGAGCTGCCCTACGCCCGCGTCCTGGCTGACTCGCTCGGCTCGACGCGGCTGACCGCGCTCGTCCTCGACGACCCGGGCGCGGCCCTGCGCGGCGACGAGCCGTTCGACGTCGTGCGCCCCGGGGACCTCGAAGGGGTCGAGCCGTGGCGGCTGCTGGGCCGCTCGCAGCGCGCGGCCACCCGCTACCTCGAGCCGCGCCTGCTCGCCCATCTCGGCGAGGCGGCGGTGCTGCTGGCCGCCGACGTGCTCGTGCTCGAGCCGCTCGCCGCGCTGCCGGGCGACTACGTGACCCTGGTGCCG
>JALYLO010000050.1 GCA_030774175.1 Actinomycetota bacterium | reverse complement strand
CGGGCCGCCTGATCGCAAGCTGCGACGCTGCGAGGCAGCAGCAGGACGACGCGAAGACGACGGCCGCCTCGCCGGTCGACTCGATCACCGCCTCGAGCTGGCGCGACTCCGACTCGATCGTGGGGCGGGGGTCGAGCTCCCGCGACGACAGCCCGCAGCCGACCCGGTCGAACCGCACGACGCGGTGGGTGTGCCCGACCTCGGTGTAGAACGCGCGCTGGCGCGGGTCGTCCCACTCCTCCTCGAGATGGCTGACCCACCGTGGCCCGAAGACGATCGGGGGCCCCTCGCCGAAGCTGGAGTACGCGAGGCGCTGCCCTTCGAAGTCGAGGAAGCGGATGTCCTGGTCCATGTAGCCGTAGGATAATGGCCCGGACGGGCCATGCGAGCAAGATGGCCCGTCGAGCCGATGCGGCGGGCCATGCGCGGCCGCCATCCTGGTCTCCGTGAGAACGGAACTGATCAGGGGGATTACGGTTCGCCCGCTCCGGAACAGCGAGACCGCGGTCGTGCAGGCGGTCTTCGACCGGCTTGGTCCGCGGTCGCGCCTGCTCCGGTTCGGTGGCGCGAAGAACGTGCTCACCTCGTCGGATCTCGAGCTGCTGTCGCGCGTCGACGGCGACCACCTCGTGCTCGTCGCGTGGGTCGACGGCGCGCCGGTGGGCATCGCGCGTCTCGTGCGCGACGGCTCGGTCGCCGATGTCGCCGTCGCGGTCGCCGACGAGTGGCAGCGGCGCGGCGTCGGCACGGTGCTGATGGAGCGGCTCGCAGCCGATGCACGGGCGGCGGGCATCGAGGAGCTGCGCGCGACGCTGCACGCGGAGAACACCGCATCGCTCGCGCTGATGAAGCATGTGACCCGCGGCCTGCGCTCGCGGTGCGCCGCGGGGCAACTCGAAGTCGTCGGCCGCGCCGCCTAGACTTGGGCGATGAAACAGCGCCTGAGCCTCGTCACGCTCGGCGTCGCCGACCTCGCCCGGGCGCGGGCGTTCTACGAAGCGCTCGGCTGGTCGTCGCGCGCCCAGCCGGGCGACGACGTCGTCTTTTTCCAGTCCGGCGGGATGATCATCGCGCTCTGGAGCCGCGAACGGCTCGCCGAGGACTCGGGCGTCGCGGACGGCGGCGGCTGGGGCGGCGTCACGCTGGCGCACAACGTCGGCTCGCCGGCCGAGGTCGACGCGGTGATCGAGCAGGCGCGAATCGCCCGCGCGCGAATCGCACGCGAGGGTGCGCCGACGTTCTGGGGCGGCTACTCGGGCGTCTTCGTCGATCCGGACGGTCACCCGTGAGAGGTCGCCCACAACCCGCACTGGCAGATCGCCGACGACGGGTCGATCGTCCTGCCGGACGATTAGAGAATGACGCCTTCCCAGGGCTGGAGCACGCGGCCCTCGTGCGCGGCGATGTCGTTCGTCAGGTTGAGGACGCAGATCTCGCCGGCGCGCCGATAGGCCCAGACTCCCTTCGCGCTCTTCAGCGTCTCGTAGGTGTCGTCGGCAAACGCCTTGCGCCGCGCGATCAGGCCGCGCACGTAGTGCATAGTCGAGCCGGGGTCGACCCGCTGTTCCTCGACGTTGCGTGAGGTGTCTCGGAGAGGGAGCCACGGGCTCTGCCACTCGTCGCCGCTTCGCGTCCACGGCATCGGCGTGCGCTCGGGATCGCGCGGCGGGTCGGCGAGGTCGAGGACGCGGTCGCCTGGGACGTTGCCGTCCTCGAGCGCGATCTCGTCGCCCTGGTAGAGGATCGCGCTGCCGGGGAGGGTGAGCAGGAGGAAGAGCCCGGCACGCGCCTTGCGCTCGTCGCCGCCGGCCCAGTGGGTGGCGAGGCGGGAGTGGTCGTGGTTGGAGCCGAACCAGAGCGGCTCCCGGCCGGGCGGGAGCTTCTTCATCACTGTCTCGACGATCGGCCGCAGCTTGTCGACGGTGAACTCGGACTTGCAGAACGGAAAGTTCTGCACGAGATCGAGGCCGCGGTAGTACGCGAAGAGCTTGCCGAGCGCGACGTACGTCTCGCCCATCAACGTGGGCTTCGGTTCGTACTCGCGTGCGATCTTCTGCCAGTGCTCGTAGATCGCGTGCACCTCGGGGCGCTCGCGCATGTACCTCACGCCGTCGCGGAGCTCGCGGTCCTTGATCACCGCGTGCGCGACGTCGATGCGGAAACCGGTGACGCCGCGGTCGAACCAGTAGCGGAGGATCTGCTCGAACTCGGCGCGCACGTCGTCGTTCCACCAGTCGAGATCGGGCTGCTGCGGGGCGAACTGGTGAAAGTAGTAGCGCTTGCGGCGAGAGTCGTACTGCCAGCCGGAGCCGCCGGTGAAGATCGATTTCCAGTCGTTCGGGACGTCGTCCGACCAGAGGTAGTACTCCGGGCGGTCGCTGAACCAGGCGTGCCGGTCGGACGTGTGGTTCGGGACGAGGTCGAGCCAGGTGTCGATCCCACGCGCGCGGGCCTCGGCGACAAGGCGGTCGAGGTCGGCGAGCGTGCCGAGCTCGGGGTGGACGTCGCGGTAGTCGGAGACGTCGTAGCCCCAGTCGACGTTCGGGCTGGGGAAGGTCGGGCTCGACCAGATGACGTCGACACCGAGCCAGGTGAGATGGTCGAGTTTCCCGGTGACGCCGGGGAGGTCGCCGATCCCGTCGCCGTTCGAGTCCGCGAAGGAGCGCGGATAGATCTGGTAGATGACCCCGCCCACGGCGAGGCAAGCTACCTTCCACGTGTGAGCCGCGCACACAAGGTCGCGAACCTGCTCGGCGTGACGCTGCCCTTCGTCGGTCTGATCGCCGCAATCGGCCTCTTGTGGAACACGTGGGTCGGCTGGACCGATCTCGGCCTGTTGGGGATCGGCTACGTGCTGACCGGCGTGGGGATCACGGTCGGCTACCACCGCCTGTTCACGCACCGTGCGTTCCAAACGAAGCAGTGGGTGCGCTGGACGTTCGCGATCCTTGGCTCGATGGCGGTCGAAGGCCCGGTGCTCGCGTGGGTCGCCGACCACCGCAAGCACCATCAGTTCTCGGACGTCGAGGGCGACCCGCACAGCCCGCACGTCGGCGGCGGCAACGGCTTCGTCGCTGCGGCGAGGAATCTCTTCCACGCGCACGTGGGCTGGTTGTTCGTGCACGAAGGGCGGGCGGACATCCCGAAGTACGTTCCGGACCTGATCGCCGAGCGCGGCATGAAGACGATCAGCAAGCTTTTCGGCGTCTGGCTCGCGGTGTCGCTCGTCGTGCCCGCCGCGATCGGCTATGCCGTGTCAGGCACCTGGCAGGGCACGCTGACGGCACTCCTGTGGGGCGGCGCGATCCGAATCTTTCTGCTTCACCACGTGACCTTCTCGATCAACTCGGTCTGCCACTTCTGGGGCCGCCGGCGCTTCCGCTCGCCGGATGAGAGCCGCAACGTGTGGCTCCTGAGCCTGATCTCCTTCGGCGAGTCGTGGCACAACAACCACCACGCCTTCCCTTCATCGGCCTTTCACGGCATGGCGCGGGTTGAAGCGGCACTCGATCCAGGCGGCTGGGTGATCACCGGGCTCGAGAAGCTCGGGCTCGCGTGGAAGGTCGTGCGCATCCCGCGCGAGCGGCAGGCCAGCAAGTCGCTGACCGCCTGAACCTCTTCTCGCGGATACCCGGTTCTATGCGATCGACCAGGTATCGCCGGAGCCAACCAGCGCTTGCAAGTCGCCGCTGCCCTCGGCGTTCGCAAGCTGAGCTGCGACCAGCTCGTCGTAGCTCTCGCGCTGCACCTCGCGAAACACGCCCAGCGGCGTTACTCCGTGCGTGTCGTGCGTGACGCGCGAGAGCGCAAACGCCGTCGCGAAATCCGTCTCGTCGTGTGTGATGCCCGTTTCGCCGGCGGGCTCGCCGTGCTTCAGGTAGAGGCGGTTCTCCTTTTGGTCGCGAACGAAGTCGAACGCGTTGTCGTTGTAGATGTTGCAGTTCTGGAAGATCTCGACGAACGCGGTTCCCCGGTGCTTCGCCGCTCGGCGCAGCACGTCGGTCAGGGCCGGCTTGTCCGTGTCGAGGGCGCGCGCGACGAACGTGGCGTCTGCGCCCAGCGCGAGCGACAGCGGGTTGAATGGGTAGTCCACGCTGCCCATCGGCGTCGAGCCCGTGACCTTGCCCTGCTCACTCGTCGGTGAGTACTGGCCCTTGGTCAGGCCGTAGATCTGGTTGTTCAGCATCAGGATCTTGATGTTCACGTTGCGCCGTAGCGCGTGAATCAGGTGGTTGCCGCCGATCGAGAGCGCGTCGCCGTCGCCGCTCACAACCCACACGGAGAGATCGGGGCGCGAGACCGCGAGCCCCGTCGCGATCGCAGGCGCGCGGCCGTGGATCGAGTGCATTCCGTAGGTCTGCATGTAGTACGGGAACCGCGCAGCGCAGCCGATTCCCGAAACGAAGACGATCTTCTCGCGTTCGAGACCGAGCTCCGGCATGAAGCTCTGCACCGCCGCCAGGATCGCGTAGTCGCCGCAGCCCGGGCACCAGCGCACCTCCTGGTCGGACTTGAACTCCTTCGCGGTCAGCTTCAGCTCGCCCGTCACAGCATGGCCTCGACGGCGTCGCAGATCTCCTGCGCCTTGAACGGCTTGCCGGACACGCGGTTGTAGCCGACGGCGTCCACCAGGTACCGCGCGCGCACGAGCTGCAGCAACTGGCCGAGGTTCATCTCTGGAATGAGGACACGGTCGTAGCTCCTCAGCACGTCCCCGAGATTCGCCGGGAACGGATTCAGCCAGCGGAGATGGGCGTGTGCGGCCTTGCCGCCGGCGTTGCGGACACGGCGCACGCCTGCGTGCACCGGGCCGTAGGTGCCGCCCCACGAAACCACGAGCACGTCCGCGCCCTCCTGGTGGTCGACCTCGACGTCAGGCACCTGCACGCCGGCCACCTTCTGCGCGCGCAATTGCGTCATCAGATCGTGGTTGTCGGGGTCATAGGAGATGTTGCCGGTGATGTTCGCCTTCTCGAGCCCGCCGATGCGGTGCTCGAGGCCCGGCGTGCCGGGAATCGCCCAGGGCCGCGCAAGCGTCGCGGGATCGCGCGCATACGGCTGGAACGCTTCGTCGTTCGCACGCGCGAACTCGACGTCGATCGTCTCCAACGACGCGATGTCCGGCACCAGCCACGGCTCGGCGCCGTTCGCGAGGTACGCGTCCGAGAGCAGGTACACCGGCGTGCGATAGGTGACCGCGACGCGCACCGCCTCGATCGCGGCATAGAAGCAGTCGCCCGGTGACGACGCGGCGATCACCGGCACCGGCGACTCCGAGTTGCGCCCGTGGAGCACCAGCAGGAGGTCTCCCTGCTCCGGCTTCGTCGGCATGCCCGTGGACGGGCCGGCACGCTGCACGTCGATGACGAGGAGCGGCAGCTCGAGCGCGATCGCGAGACCGACCGTCTCCGACTTCAGCACCACGCCCGGGCCGGCGGAGGTGGTCACGCCGAGCGAGCCGCCGAACGACGCGCCGAGTGCTGCCCCGGCCGCTGCAATCTCGTCTTCCGCCTGGAACGTGCGCGCCCCGAAGGCCTTGTGCTTCGCGAGCTCCTCGAGGATCGAGGACGCGGGCGTGATCGGGTACGCGCCCAGAAACAGCGGCAACTTCGAGAGCTTCGATGCAGCGAGGAGCCCCCACGAGAGCGCGACGTTTCCGGTGATCTGCCGGTAGAGGCCCGGCGTCAGCTTCGCCGCCTTCACCTCGTACTGCACGGCGAACGCCTCCGAGGTCTCGCCGAACGCGTAACCCGTTGAGAACGCCTTGAGGTTCGCCTCGGCGATCTCGGGGCGCCTCGCGAACTTCTTGGTGATGAACTCCGTCGTCGACTCGATGGGCCGGCCGTACAGCCACGACATAAGCCCGAGCGCGAACATGTTCTTCGCGCGCTCGGCCTCGCGCGCCGTCACGCCCTCGATCTCCTTCAGCGCCCGGACCGTCATCGACGTCAGCTGCACCGCGTGCACCTGCCAGCCGTCAAGCGACCCGTCCTCGATCGGGTTCGTCTCGTAGCCGGCCTTCTTCAGGTTGCGGTCGGTGAACGCGTCGGTGTCGACGATCAGCGTCCCGCCCTTCGGCAGGTCGTCCAGGTTCGTCTTCAGCGCCGCTGGGTTCATCGCGACCAGCACGTCCGGCTGGTCGCCCGGGGTGAGGATGTCGTGGTCGGCGAAATGAAGCTGGAAACCGGAGACGCCCGGCAGCGAACCGGCCGGCGCGCGGATCTCGGCCGGGAAGTCCGGGGCCGTCGCGAGGTCGTTGCCCGTCAGCGCCGTCTCCGAGGTGAACCGCCCCCCGGTCAGCTGCATGCCGTCCCCGGAATCACCGGCGAACCGGATCACGACGGAATCGAGCTGCTCGACCGGCTTGGCCACTATCAATCGACAGTAGCACCGGCGCCTGGACCCGGCCTACGGGCTTTCCCGCAACGTCCCAGCGAGCTCGAGGCCGGCCGTGAACCGCCCGTCGCGCATCTGCAACCGCCGCGGCGCGCGCGCCGCCAGGCTCGCATCGTGGGTCGCGACGATCACCGTCGACCCGTGCTCCGCCGCCAGGTTCGCAAGCAGTTCGATGATCTCGCCGCCCGTTGCTGAGTCGAGGTTCCCGGTCGGCTCGTCCGCCAGGACGACCCGCGGCTCGACCGACAGCGCCCGTGCGATCGCGACCCGCTGCTGCTCGCCACCGGACAGGTGCGCCGGCAGGTGATCGGCCCGTTCGGCGAGCCCCACCTCGCCGAGCAGCTCGATCGCCCGGGCACGGTCCCCGCCGGCCGGCACCAGCTTCGCCTCGACGTTCTCCACCGCGGTGAGCGTCGGGATCAGGTTGAACTGCTGGAAGACGAAGCCGAACGAGCGCAGGCGGAGCTCGGCGAGCTCGTGATCGCGCAGGCCGGCGAGATCGCGGCCCTCGAACACGACGTCGCCTCCGCTCGGCCGGTCGAGCGCGCCCAGCAGTTGCAGCAGCGTCGTCTTGCCCGAGCCGCTCGGGCCTTCGAGCACGAGGAACTCGCCGTCGCCGATCTCCAGGTCGACCCCGTCGAGCGCGCGAATCGTCGTCGGCCCGCGCTGGAAGAACTTCGTCACTCCACGCAGCGTGTAGATCGCGTCCATCTACTCCACGTTCCTGAGCGCGTCGGCGGGGCGCAGGCGCGCAGCGCGCATGGCGCCGACCGTCCCGGCGATCAGGCCGCCGAGCAGCGCGAGTCCGAACCCGATCATCAGGATGGAGAGACCGATCGGCGCGTCCAGCGACACCGTGCTCGTCGCCGTTCGTGCCGTCCCGGCCCCCAGACCGAGCAGCGAGCCGCCGGTCGTCGAGCTGGCGCTCAGCGACGGCCCGAATGCATCGATCGCGAGCGCGGCAGCGACTCCGAGAGCGATGCCCAGGATTCCGCCGAGCAGACCCTGCGCAAGCGACTCGCCGGCGATCTGACGGACGACCATGCGCTGCGTCCAGCCAAGTGCCTTCAGCGTCCCGATCTCGCGTACGCGCTTGCCGACCGAGGAGAGCGCGAGCAGCGCGGCGAGCAGGAACGCCGCAGCGGCCGCGACGATCGAGAGCACGAGCCCGAGCTGATGCGAGAGGTTCGACGCGTCGACGAGCGAGCCGCTGATCTTGTCGGCGACCTGCTTCGAGCTCGCAACCTGCGCCTGCGGCAACGCTACCTGGATCGCCTTCTGCACCTTGTCGACGCTCGCACTGTCGCTCGCGCGCACGAGCACGACGTTCGCCAGGCCGGTTTGGTGCGCGAGCGCCTGGAGTTGCTTCAGCGGCAGGTAAACGTCGGCGCTCTGCCCCCCGAGCGGCGGGCTGATCAGCCCGACCACCGTGAACACGGTGCCGTTCAGGTCGAGCTTCGAGCCGAGCTTCAGCGCGTGCTTCGCGGCGTACGTCTCGGAGACGAGCGCCTCGCGGCCGCCGGCCGGCGCGAGGAAGCGCCCCTTCGTCACCTGGGCGGTCGTGACGACGCCCATCGCCGGCTTCGTCTGGTCGACGCCGCCGATCGTGTAGGCCGTCGTCGTGATGTTCGTCTGCGGCGGATCGAGCACCTGGCGCAGCGTCTGCTGCGGCGTCGTGAACTGCGTGCGCAGACGGCGAAGCGACGCAGGCAGGCACTTCGAGAACGCGCCGCGGTCGCGCCCGCCGCCGGCCCCGAAGCCGCCAGACGCACCGCCACCTCCGAGCCCGCCCCCGGTGCCCCCGGTTCCACCGTTGCCGCTGCCCGAGGAGCCACGCAGCTTGTCGAAGCACGCCTGCATCGCCTGGAACTGCGCGGCGGTCGGCCGCGGGATATTGCGCTGGATCTGGAAGGTCTGGCCGCCGGTCTTCAGCTTCGCGACGATCTTCGGGACGATCCCCTCCTGGTGCTCGGCGAGCAGCGTCAGGCCCTGGGTGACCTCGGCGACGCCGGCGATCGCGGCGACCTGCTTGGCCGCGCTCTGCTGGAAGGTGAGCTGTGTGCCGGGCAGGAAGAAGTCGTGGATGAAGTGAGCGCCGGGCTTGCCCAGCTTCGAGAGGTCGGTGATCACCGACTGGTTGGCCTGGATCAGGTCGCGGTTGCCGCCGCCGCCCGGTTCCCCGCCCGGGCCGGCGCCGAACCCACCGGTGTCCTGCTGCGGAGAGAGCGTGACCGTCAGGTCCGTGCCGATCCCGGCGAGCGGATTCAGCGTCTGGCGCTGCGCCTTGTCGAGCCCGTTCGAGAGGCTCGAGATTGCGATCACGAGCGCGACCCCGAGACCGAGGCCGAGCAGCGTCAAGATCGTGCGGCCCCGGCGCCGGGTGAGCTCGTTGCGCAGGTAGCGAACGTAGAACACCGTCAGAGCAGATCAGACACGCCTGAGAAGGGCCTAAGAGTGTGCGTAGTTAGAGGCGCGGAACGGCCGTGACCGCCCCGCGCTCACCTGCTCGACAGGCGCCTACGCCGTGATGAGCTCGCGCTCGGCGCGCAGCCAGTTCTCGATCGGGTCTCCGCCCGACTCGAGAGCGATGTAGTACGCACGCGTCGCCACGTGATCCCACGACAGCTCGATCGGCTGCGCGGCTTCCGTCTTCTTCGTGCGGCGACGGGTGACGGTCTTCTTCGCGGCCGGCTTTGCAGCAGCGGCAGCGTCGATGGCCTTTTTCGGCATGTTGACCCCTTCGGTCGTATAGACGTTGCCCCGAACGCGTTCGGGTGGGAGCCGGGGAGTCCTTCTC
>JALYLO010000049.1 GCA_030774175.1 Actinomycetota bacterium | reverse complement strand
AAGACGCGGTGTAGTTGACCCATCGGTTCTCGATGATGATCGGGCCGCCCGCGCCGAGGGTGCGCTGAACGAAGCCCTGCCAGGCGAGCAGCCCCGCCAGGGTGACGACGAAGGACGGAACGCCGATGATCGCGACGAACGAGCCCTGGAAGGCACCAATCAGCACCCCGATCCCGAGCGCGGCGAGGATCGGCCAGATACCCGGTAGGAAGTGGCCGCTGTCGGGCTTCTGGAGCTCGGCGCAGACCACACCGACGATGGCGCTCAGATACGCGATCGAGAGATCGATCTCGCCGAGCAGCAGCACGAAGACGACGCCGAACGCGAGCATCGTCGTGCCCGCCATCTGGACGATGATGTTGTTGAAGTTGACCGCCGTGAAGAAGTTCTGGGCACTGAAGGCGAACAGGACGACGATGGCCGTCAGGCCGACGGCGACCGGCAGGCTGCCGAGGTTCCCGCCCTTGAAGTTCTCCCAGAGGCGGGTGGCGAGGCTTTCGTCGGGCGGGGCGACGTCGAACGCAGGCGCTGCTTCCGTGGTCACGACGGCCCCTCCATCGAGATGCCGGAGACCTTCGTCGGCGTCCCGGCGGTGATCGCGTGCACGACCTCCTGCTGCGTCGTCGCCGTGCGATCGTAGAGGCCTGCATTCCGGCCGAGCCGCAGGACGCTGATCCGGTCGGCGACTGCGAAGACGTCGTGCAGGTTGTGCGAGATCAGGACGACCGAGAGCCCCTGCTCGCCGAGCCGCTTGACAAGCGCCAGCACCTGCTCGGTCTGGGCGACGCCGAGCGCGGCCGTCGGCTCGTCGAGGATCACGAGCTTCGAGTTCCACATCACCGCTCGTGCGACCGCAACGGACTGGCGCTGGCCTCCGGAGAGGGTCGCCACCTGCTGCCGGACCGAGCGGATCGTCGTCACGGCCAGCGACTTGAGCGTCTCCGCCGTGCGTTGCTCCATCACGGGCTCTCTGAGCACCTGAGCTGGGTTGTGCGCCTCGCGGCCCAGAAACATGTTCTGGACGACGTCGAGGTTGTCGCAGAGCGCGAGATCCTGGTAGACGACCTCGATCCCGAGGTGCGCGGAGTCCTTCGGACTGGAGATCGAGACCTGGTTCCCTTCGAAGATGATCTCGCCCGAATCGGCGCTGTGGATGCCGGCGATCGTCTTGATCAGGGTGGACTTGCCGGCACCATTGTCGCCAACGAGCGCCATCACCTCACCACGGCGTACCTCGAGATCGACGTCGCTCAAGGCCTCCACGGAGCCGAAGGACTTCGTGATGCCGCGGAGCTCGAGGACTGGGGTTTCGTCAGGCACTGGGCATCGAGTTCTTACCACGCTTGGGGCGCCCCGTGGGGCGCCCCAAGCGCGAGTTGCTCTCGGCTTAGCAGTACTTCTTGAATGAACCGGTGCAGATGTCGCTCTTCTTGAGGAAGCCGGACGTGTAGATCTTCGTCCAGTTCGACTTGTAGAGCGCGACCGGCGCGATGATGAATGCCGGCTCCTTCTTCGAGCCATTCGGGACCGAACCTGTGGTCGTCAGCTTCTGGCCCTTGATCAGCTGGACGGCAGCCTTGGCGGCCGCCTTCGCCAGCACGCGGGTGTCCTTCCAGACCGTCATCGTCTGCCAACCGCTGATGATGTTCTGGAAGCCCTCCGACGTCGCATCCTGACCCGTCACCGGAATCGGCTTCAGGCCGGCTTTCTTCAGGGAGGCGATCACGGCGCCGGCCATGCCGTCGTTCGCCACCGCGACCGCGTCGATCTTGTTGCCCGTCTTCACGAGCATCTGGTCGAAGATCGTCCCTGCCGTCTGGTTGTTCCAGCCGGGCACGAACTGATCCGGCCCCTTCTTGAACGTGCCGTTCTTGTAGAGCGGCTTCAGGACCGAGTCGTAACCGCCCTTGAACAGGAACGCATTTGCGTCGACGCTACCGCCGTTGACCTCGGCGACGACCGGATGCTGCGAATACTTCCCGTTCGACTTGAGCCCGTTGACGACGCCCTGGCCCTGCAGGACGCCTACCGCCTTACCGTCGAACGACACATAGATCTTGGCCACGCCGCCCTTCGTCTGGCGGTCGTAGTCGATCGACGGAATGCCCTTGGCGAGAGCCTCCTTCTCAATCGCTGACGCCGAACCGGCGTCGACCGCGACCTCGACGATGACCTTGGCGCCCGAGGCGAGGCACTGGTCGGCCTGCGCCTTCTGCTTCTGTGCGTCGCTGTTCGCGTTGTAGATCTGGGCCGTGACCCCGCTTGCCTTGAGCGCGGCCTTCATCGCCGGGGCGTCGTAGTGCACCCACCTGATCGAAGTCGCGGTCTCGGGGAAGAGGACGCAGACGTCGCCGCCCGCTGCTTTCTTGGACGTACCGGCGGTCGCCGCGGCCACGGTGATCGCCGCAGCTGCGGCGAGACCGACGACGAGCAGCACCGTCGACGTGCGGAAAACCTTCTTCACTTGGAGCTCCTCCTGTTGCGTGACTGACCGGATGGCGGACGCGTGGGGGGAAGGGCGCGCTGCGACACCGATCGGGCGATCTTCTTGAATCCTCAACGCTCCCGTATCCGGCGCGCCACGTCAAGTGCGAACCGGCAAAATCGACGGTGCTCGCTTCAAACGGGATAGGCTCGTACGGGTGCAGACGAGCCTCGGCATCTGGGCGTTCGGCGCGATGGCGACGCGGTTCAACCCGGGCGGTTACAAGCCGGACCTCGCCGGCGCGACAACTGTTTCCAAGGTGCGCACCGCCGTCGCGGGCCTCGGCGGGTTGATGGACGACTACGAGTTCCACTACCCGCAGGAGCTGTCGCGCGACAACCTCGAGGACGTGCAGGGCGCGCTCGACGGGCACGGGATCTATTGCCTTGCGAGCGGGCTGCACCTCGACCCCCGTTTCGGCAAGGGCGGGTTCTCCTCTCCAGACGACGCGACGCGTGCGGCCGCGCTCGGGCTGACGTTCGAGGGAATCGATCTCGCGGGCGAACTCGGCGCGCACTTCATCATCTGGCCCGGGATCGAGGGCTACAACTACCCGTTCCAGACCCCGTACGCGTCGTCGTGGCAGCGGTTCGTCGACGGCGTCGGCGAGGCGGCGCAGCATGCTCGCGAGCACGGCGTGACGGTCTTCCTCGAGCACAAGAACTCCGAGCCGGCGATGAAGATCCTGATGCGCAACATCGGCATGACTCTGCACGTGATCCACAAGCTGCGCGCCGAGGGGATCGACAACGTCAAGATCAACATGGACTGGCAGCACCTGATCATGAACGGCGAGAACCTCGCCGAGTACGCGGCGCTGCTTGCAGCCGAAGGCCTGCTCGGACACCAGCATGCGAACTCCGGCTGGGGCACCTTCGACGACGACAACATGGTCGGCGCGACCGCCTTCATGGAGACGCTCGAGCTCGCGCTCGAGTTGCGCCGTGCAAACTACGGCGCGAACGGCGAGCGGCTCGGCTTCGACCTCTACCCATACACCGAGGACGCTGTCGGCGCGGTCAAGCGGTCGGTGCTGCAGTGGAACTTCATCGACGGCGTCGCCGCGAAGATCGACGAGCCCGAGCTCCGCAAGGCTCAGCAGGCGAAGGACGCCGTGCGCGCCTACGAGCTCGTCTACGCCGCGCTCGGGGCGTGACGCAGGCCCTCATCGGGCTCGACGTCGGCACGACCGGCGTGAAAGCCGTCGCGATCTCGCCCGACGGGCGCGTACTCGCGTCCGCCTCGGAGGGATACGCGCTCTCGACGCCACAGCCCGGCTGGTCCGAGCAGGACCCCGAGGACTGGTGGCGCGCCGCCCAGGCCTGCCTGGAGCGGCTCCCGGAGGGCCCCCTGGGGCTTTCGGGTCAGATGCACGGCCTCGTCGTGCTCGACGCGGCAGACCGCGTCCTGCGCCCGGCGATCCTCTGGAACGACCAGCGGACCGCCGCCGAGTGCGCCGAGATCGAGGCCCGCGTCGGGCTCGAGCGGCTGATCAAGCTGACGGGGAATCGCGCGCTCACGGGCTTCACGGCGCCCAAGCTCCTCTGGCTGCGCCGTCACGAGCCGGACACGTACGCGCGCATCCGCCAGGTGTTCCTGCCGAAGGACTACGTCCGCTTTCGCCTGACCGGAGAACGCGCGATCGACGCCGCCGACGCCTCCGGCACGCTCCTCTTCGACGTCGCCGGGCGCCGGTGGTCGGACGAGGTCTGCGAGGCGCTCGAGCTGCCGCTCGAGTGGCTCCCCGGCGCGCACGAGTCGACCGAGATCGCCGGCGCGGGCGACCAGGCGGCGGCCGCGCTCGGCGTCGGGATCGACCGCCCCGGGCCCGTGTCGGTCGTGCTCGGCACGTCGGGCGTCGTCTTCTCGGTGCTGCCCGCCTATGCGCCGGACGCTCAGGCGCGAGTTCACGTCTTCTGCCATGCGGTGCCGGGCACCTGGCACGCGATGGGTGTGATGCTCAGTGCCGCGGGCTCCTTCGCCTGGCTGCGGCACGTGCTCGGCGCGGAGT
>JALYLO010000048.1 GCA_030774175.1 Actinomycetota bacterium | reverse complement strand
TCCCGGAGGCGCAGGGACTCAAAGACTGCGTCTAGCCGCTCGTAGCTTCTGACTCGCCGCTTCGGTCGTAGGCGACGAAGAGTCTGCAGTGCGGGCACTTGAAGCCGGCATGCCTCGGCGACTCCGCGGCGAGCAGCTTGGCGCTGAAACGCCGGTGGCAGTGGGGGCACTCCAGTTCGAACGCGTCGTCTCTGCCAGTCGGCTCGGCCACGGACCCAGGGTAGCCGTGCACCGTCCGGGGCGGGGCCTAGCTTTGCGCCCGATGAGTGAGGACTGGGGACGCCGCGCCGCGGCCGAGTTCGTCGGCGCCTTTGCGCTGCTCTTCATCGGGGTCGGCGCGATCGCGGTCGGTGCGGATCTCACCGGCGTCGCGTTCGCGCACGGGCTCGCGATCGCGATCATGGCCTCCGCCGTCGGCCACATCTCCGGCGGCCACTTCAATCCCGCCGTCACATTCGGTTTTCTCATCACGCGCCGGATCACCGCACAGCTGGCCGTCGCCTACTGGCTTGCGCAGTTCGCGGGCGCGATCGCCGCCTGTCTGCTCCTCAAATGGCTGTTCCCCGGGGATGCGCTGGCTTCGGGCGTTCCGGCTGTGAACGGCGTCGGCTCCGGTGAGGCGATGGTGATCGAGGCGATCCTGACCTTCTTCCTGGTCTTCGTGATCTTCGCGACGGCGGTCGACCCGCGCGGCGCGTTCAAATCGATCGCCGGGCTGGCGATCGGCCTCACGATCACGATGGATGTCTTCGCCGGCGGCCGGCTGACCGGCGCGGCAATGAACCCGGCGCGCGCGCTCGGCCCGCAACTCGTCGGCGGCCACTGGGCGAACGGCTGGGTCTGGTACGTCGGGCCGCTCGTCGGTGCTGTCGTCGCAGCGCTCCTCTATGAGTGGCTGTACCTGCGCCCCCTCGCGCCGACCCCGGTTGGGCCGGCCGAGACAGGCGTCCGCGAGCCGCGCCCGGGCGACGCCGCCGCTTCCTAGCGGTCCGGCAAGGGACTCGTCAGGCGGCCGGCCTCGTAGGCCTTCCGCCACGCGGCGTAGATTCGCTGGCCGTTGACCGGCGGCGCGAGTTCGCCTGGCAACTCCTTCGGCGCGAACCAGCCGACCTCCGCGACCTCGTGCGGATCGTGCTTCGCAAGCGGATTCCCCACGGAAACGGCGTGGTAATACGCAACCGCGACGTACTCGGCGTCGTCTCCTTCCGGTGTGGCGGGCTTGTATTCGTCGATCCAGACGCCGAGGTAGCCGGTTACGCTGATCCGGATACCCGCTTCCTCGAAGGCCTCTCGCTCGGCCGCCGCGATCGGATGCTCGGGTCCGTCGCAGAATCCGGACGGTGCGCACCAAAGACCTCGCCAGGGCTCGAGCTCGCGTCTCGTCAGTAGCAGCTTGTCGTCGTGAACAACGAGAGCAGCCGCGCACGGCTTCGCGTTCGACCAGTGTTGCGTCGAGCAGACGGAGCAGACGACCAGCGCCGGCGTGCCGAGTGGCGCGGCGCAGACCGAGCAAACGCGCGGCATGCCGCGCAGTATCTACGCGGCGACTGCGGCGGCGGGCGCGGTCTCGGCGACGAGGGCCTGGACGACCTCGCTCAGCTGCTCCCGCAGGTTCTCGTCGGTGAGCACCCCGCGCTCGTCGAAGCGTTCGTGCGCGTGCCCGACGGCGACGTCGCCCTCGACGACCCGTGCGCCGGCCGTGGCCAGCACCTTGCGCAACTCGGCCTGCGCCCACACGGCACCGAAGGCACCGGTGCTCGCACCGACGACGGCGACCGGCTTGTTGCGCAGCACGCTCGTCGCGAACGGGCGCGACAGCCAGTCGACGGCGTTCTTCAGCTGGCCGGGCACCGAGGCGTTGTACTCGGGCGTCGCGAAGAGAATCGCGTCGGCGCCGGCGACGGCCGCACGCATGCGCGCGACCGCCGGCGGCGCCAGCTCGACGTCGTCGTCCTCGTCGTAGGGCGGGATCGACTTCAATTCCTCCCACAGCTCGAGCTCTATCGGTGCGTTGCGAAGCAACGCCGTGTTGTACGAGTCGCGCCGAAGGCTCCCCGAGATGCCGAGGACCTTCATTGCTATGCCTTCACCAGGTAGAGCTCGGCGGTCAGTGTTACGTCGTTCGCGAGCGCCGGCTCGCCGCTCGGAAGTGGCATGTTCCAGTTCAGGCCGAACTGCGTGCGGTCGATCGTGGTCTCGAGGGTGAGGCCGATCCGGTCCTTGTCGTCCACGTGCTTGACGGGGGCGCTGACCGTCCCCTTCAACTCGACCGGCTGCGTCGTGCCCTTGATCGTCAGCTCGCCGTGCACGGCGACGTCGTCACCAGAGCGCCGGACGTCGGTTGCGGCAAAGCGGATCTCCGGAGTGCGCTCGGCGTCGAAGAAATCGGGGGCAAGCAGGTGCGTTCCGAGGGTCTCGTCCTGCACCTTGATGTTCGAGGCCTGCGCCGAGCCCTTCAATTCGGTCGTGCCGTCCTCGGCCACGGCGAGCGTTCCCTCGACGGGAGTGAAGCTGCCGCGGAACGTGCCGACCAGGTAGTCGACGGCGAAGCCGACCTGCGAATGAACCGGGTCGATGCTCCAGGTGCCGGTCGGAAGGCCGGTCTGTGTCTGAGTGATCGTGCTCAAAGTGTTCCTCCTTCGTGGTGCTATAGTTGACTGCGCAAGCAAATGTAGCAGATAAAGTTGTCTAGTCAAGTATTGACATATCAAGCATCTTCTAAACCTGCCCTCACGGCCTGGATTCGGCTCCTGCGCGGGCATGCGGCCGCGCGACGGACCCTCGACGCGGAGCTCCAGGCCGCCCATGCCCTGACGGTCACCGGCTACGAGGCCCTGCTTCTGCTCTCCCGGGCGGACCAGAACGCGATGCGCCGCGTCGATCTCGCGGAAGGGCTCGGGCTGACCGCGTCCGGCGTCACGCGCCTGCTGGATGGGCTCGAGCGCGACGGCTTCGCCGCGAAGAGAACGTGTGACTCGGACGCTCGAGTCTCGTACGCCGTGCTGACGGACCTGGGCCGCGAGCGGCTCGAGCAGGCGTCGTACTCGCACGTCGGCTCGGTGCGTGCGCTTTTCGAGGAGCGCTACACGGCGGAGGAGCTGGAGACGCTCGCGACGCTGCTCGGCCGGCTTCCCGGCGCGGGCGGCGGCGACGCCGACGAATGCACTCCGTGACCGCGCTCTCGCGCGTCGGCCTCGGAACCAACAATTTCGGCAGGCGGCTCGACCTCGAGGGCGCGCGGGCGGTGGTGGACGCTGCTATCGACGCGGGAGTCACGCACATCGACACAGCGGACATCTACGGCGGCGGCGAAAGCGAGCGCTACCTCGGCGAGATACTCGCCGGACGCCTTGACCGGGTCGTGCTGGCGACGAAGTTCGGCATGGGCCAGGGTGGCAACGGTTCGCCGGAATACGTCCACAAGGCGATCGACGCGTCGCTCGCACAGTTGCGCACCGACCGCGTCGACCTCTTCTACTACCACCGTCCCGACGGTGTGACGCCGATCGGGGAAACGGTCGCTGCGATGCACGAGCTCGTCGAGGCGGGGAAGGTTCGGCAGCTCGGCGTCTCGAACGTCGATGCGGCGCAGCTACGCGACGCCGCAGCAGCGGCGCCGGTCGGCTTCGTGCAGAACCGCTACAGCCTGCTCGAGCGCGGGGTGGAAGCAGAACTGCTGCCGCTTTGCTCCGAGCTCGGCGTCGGCTTCGTTCCGTACTTCCCGCTCGCCAGCGGTCTGCTGACGGGCAAGTACCGCCGCGGCGAGCCCGCGCCCGCCGGCTCCCGCCTGGAGGGACAGCGCATGGACGACGAGACGTTCGACCGGATCGAGGCGCTCGAGCGTTTCGCGGCCCGACACGGGCACACGCTGCTCGAGCTGGCGATTGGCGCGCTCGCGTCGCAACCCGCGGTTGTCTCGGTGATCGCCGGCGCCATGACACCCGAGCAGGTTCGCGCCAACGCCGCCGCGGGTAGCTGGCGGCTGACGCCCGAAGAGCTCGCCGCTATCCCTTAGAACCGCGCGAAGCGCTCGATGTCCTCCTCGAAGTCGCGCGCCATCGAGACCGTGATCGACGGTCGGACCTCGGCGATCGCATTCAGGAACTCATCGGTCGTCGCCGGGGCAAAGCCGGCGCTGAGCGAGCGCTCGAATGCCGCCTGTGCTGCTTTACGCGCGGCGAACTCGATGTCGGCGGCGGAGAAGTACTGCGAGCGCTCGGCCAGCTCGTCGAGATCCACGTCCGCGTCGGTGATCTGCGACACGTAGCGCCGCCAGATGCCGGCCCGGGCCGTCTTGTCGGGTGGCCCGACCGGAAGCAGGTAATCGAAGCGCCCCGGCCGCGTGAATGCATGATCGAGCTCGCGGACGGAGTTCGTCGCGCAGACGAGCAAGCGCGAGTCCGCGTCACGGAAGAGGGGGATCAGCTTGAGCAGTTCGTTCGCGATCGCGCGCGTCTCGGGCTGCGTCTGGCGGCTCGACGCGATCTCCTCGACCTCGTCGATGAAGACGACGACGCTGTCGAGGTAGAGCAGCTGGTCGAAGAGCTCGCGCAGGGCACCGGCGCGGCCGTGCGCGTCGCTCCCGACGAGCTGGCTCGGGAAGATCTCGACGAACGGCCAGCCCAGCCGCCCGGCGACCGCCTTCGCGAAGGTCGTCTTGCCCGTGCCGGGCGGGCCGAACAGGACAACTGCCGACGCGGCCACGAAACCGTGCCGGCGCGCCTCGTCACGCTCGGCCAGCGGGAGGATCACCCGGCGCTCGATCAGGTCCTTCTCGCGCTCCATGCCGCCGATCGACTCCCACAGCTCGGCCGGCAGCGACTGCCCGCCGAGCTCCTCGACGCGGTCCTCCGAAGCAGTCGTTTGCAGACGCCGCTGCTCGAGGTAGAGGACGCCCTCGTGCTGGACGTAGCCCGCGGCCCTTGCCGTGTCCGCCGCCTCGCCCGACCCTGGCACGAGCATCGAGATGTCGCGCACGCCAAGTGCGAGGAGGCGCCGCTCGAGAGCACGCAGCAACTCGGCGCCGATTCCGCGCCGGCGCCACTCGGCCGCCACCGACCAGCGGAGGACCCACGCCCGCGGGCCGTCGACCCGCGCCGCGATCGCTCCGGCCACGTTCTCGCCGGCGAGCGCGACGAGCGCGGGCTGACGCGCGGCGATCGCTCCGAGCACGTCTGCGAGCGAGAAGGCGAGCGGAGCTCCAGCCGAGTCGCTTTCCCAGAGACGGATGGCCGCCTCGAGCTTCGAGTCGTCGAGGTCGCGGATCGCGAACTCAGGCGTGTCGAGCGGGATCGGCTTGGGGAGGGGCTCCATCGAGAGACGATACCGCCTGCTCTAGACAAGCCGGGCGCGCAGGCAGAGGCGGTAGCGGAACAGCTCGAGCCGCGGGCCTGCGATGCGCTCGACGGCGCGCAGGCCGCGGAA